>CAYSVE010000074.1:0-13482 GCA_964434365.1 uncultured Anaerolineaceae bacterium
CGAGGAGTATGCGGTGATCGTGGCGGCTTCACAGGGGCAACACTTCATCGATTCCGAACGGGCATTGGGTTTCGGTGCGTACGTCCCCCACCGCGAGGTATACCAGCCGCAGCGCGGCGAGCGCCAACTGATGCGCATTCTACAAAGCCTCGCCGTTGCACGCAGCCTGTCTCAGTATACGTTGGCGCAAATGCTGACGCTGGAACTCACCAACTTGGTACGCGGAACCACCCTGGTCATCGTCACCGCCTCGACCGACACGCGATGGGTTACCGAAGCCCAGGTCATGGCGCGCCGTGGCATCCGCCCGATGTGTGTTTTCGTCGACCCGTCCAGCTTCGGCGCACCCGTCGGCACCGACGAAATCCGGGGTGCGTTGCGCATCGCAAAAATTCCAACGGTGACGATACGCAAAAACGATGACATTTCCAGCGCGCTCGCCCAACACCCAGAGTGATAGTTCCGTCTGGCGTTTTGCGCCGCCTTGATATTATGATGTACGTGAGAGCTGAGCGATCTTTTGGCTAGCAATCGTTTCTTGTATGTGTGCGTTTTCACCGGCGGGATGACCACCCTCGCCATAGAACTTTCCGCGACGCGCCTCATCGGCGATGTATTTGGCACGAGCAACATCGTGTGGGCTAATGTCATCGGGTTAATGCTCCTATTCCTCACGATTGGGTATTTCATCGGCGGCCAACTTGCCGACCGCTACCCCACGCGGGCAGCCTTTTACCGAATCCTTGTGTGGAGCGCGTTCCTCAGCGCGATTGTACCGCTCGTTGCCCGCCCCGTAGAGCGCACCGCATCGGCAGCGGTCATCGGCGCACAGGCTGGGCTGGCGATCGGTTCCTTCCTGACGATCTTAACGTTGTTCGTCCTCCCCGTAACGTTGCTCGGCATGATGTCGCCGTTTGCGATTCGGCTGGCTGTGACGAAGGTGGAAAATGCCGGGGCTGTGGCCGGGCGCATCTACGCGGTGAGTACACTGGGCAGCCTTGTCGGCACATTTTTACCCGTGCTGGTGCTTAGCCCGCTGGTGGGCACCACCCGCACCTTCTTGATTTTCGCGGCGGTGCTGTATCTCGTGGGTATGGCCGGGCTGTGGCAAGAGCGTGCCCTGCGCAGCCTCATCTGGTTGTGGATGCCCGCCGTGGTGGTCGTGTTGGGGTTCATCCTGTTGCCGCTGCAAACGCGTCGTGCCTACGAAGGTGCGCGTATTATCTACGAAGACGAGAGCGCCTATAACTACATTCAGGTGCAGGAGGACGGCAATGGGTATCGATACTTGCTGCTGAACGAAGGCCAGGGCATCCACAGCCAATGGCACCCCGATGTCGTCACCTACCGCCGCACGTGGAGTTTCTTCCTCACGGCCCCATACTTTAACAACCCACCCTATGCCCCCGCCGACGTCGAATCGGCGCTGGTGATTGGCCTTGCAGCGGGGACGATTCCTCGCCAGCACATCGAAGTGTACGGCGACATTCCTATCGACGGCATCGAGATCGACCCCGATATTATCGCTGCCGGGGAGCAGTTTTTTGGCATGAGTGCAGACGACATGCCCAGCCTGACCGTCATCGCGCAGGATGGCCGGTACGCGCTGCACCAACTGAATCGTGAGTATAGTCTGGTCGCGGTGGATGCCTACCGACCGCCCTATATCCCGTGGCACCTCACGACGGTCGAGTTCTTCGAGGCGGTGCGGGCGCACCTTGCCGACGATGGCGTGGTCGCCATCAACGTGGGCCGCACGTCGACTGACCGCCGCCTCGTCGATGCGATGACTGCCACGCTATTACAAGTTTTCCCGTCCGTCCACGCGATGGATGTCCCGGCGACCTTCAACACGATACTCGTTGCAACGAACCAGCCCACCGACACGGCCAACCTCGCTGTGAACGCTGCGGAACTTCCACAAGATGCCAGCGCTCTGCTACGCGATGCGCTTGCGCTCGGTGTCGAAAGCCAGGTGCTCGCGTCGCCGTCCGATTTGGTGTTTATTGACGATCATGCGCCGGTCGAACTGCTGGTGGATTCGATCGTGCTGAACTTTCTGATCTCGGGAGATATGGAGCAAATTCGGTAATGGCTACCACAACCGCCCCGGCGACGATTTTACGCGAGTCGTTCCTCGTTTCACTGGCGCGCACACTCATCATCATTGCGCTGCCGATTGCCCTTACTGTGCTATCCGTACGTTTTGTGATGTCGCCGCTGTTCTTGCAATTGGAGTACAACCGTCCGGGCTTCCCAGCAGACCCGTATGGTTTTACCACGCAGGATCGCCTCGAATACTCGCCGCCGACGGTGGCCTACCTACTTAACGGAGCGGACATTTCGTTTTTGGGAGACCTGCGTTTACCTGCCGGAAAGGTCCCGCCGGGCAATTGCGTTACCGCGCCCGAAGATGATAGCCTGTGTTATATGTTTAACACGCGCGAGCTACGCCACATGCACGATGTGAAAGTCATCACACGGGGTGCATATCTCACTGGCCTTGTCGCGACGGCCATCGGCGTGGTTGCCGGGGTGTACCTCTTCCGTGCAGCCCGCACGCAGTTTCGCGCGGGCTTGTTCGGCGGCGGCGTGCTAACACTCGGCATCATCACAATGATTGTGTTGCTGGCGATTACATCGTGGGAGTTCTTCTTTACGAGCTTCCACACTCTGTTGTTCGAAGGCGATTCCTGGCTGTTCCCATACTCCGACACCCTTATTCGCCTGTTTCCAGAGCAATTCTGGTTCGATGCCGCCCTGCTCACGGGTAGCCTCACGGCCACCGGCGCGGCAATCATCGTTGGCTTTACGTGGAAGGCAGCGCGCAAATGATCGAATTTCATCATGTATCGAAGTGGTTCATCCCCGGCCTGGGTGTCAAACGTTGGATCGGCATATTGGCGGTGGGTATCACCGGGGTGGTGATGGGCCTGCTGTTCATCGTGTCGCGGCTACCAGCCAACGTCTTTATGGATGCCTTCATGAACGACATGAGCTGGATCATCGCATTGGTGCTGTTCTTCGGGGGTGTGCTGCTCACCACGATTTCGATGCGCGGGTTATCGCGCAACTTGCTCGACACGTCGATTGCGCCGGGCACGACCCTCGTCGATTCTATGTTGAGCCGTAGCCAGAAGATGCGCGGCCCCAACGTCGTCGCGATTGGCGGTGGCACCGGGTTGCCGTCTGTGCTGCGTGGGCTTAAAACACGCACCTCGAATATCACCGCTGTGGTCACCGTGGCCGATGATGGCGGTAGCTCGGGCCGGTTACGCCGCGAAATGGGTGTGCTCCCCCCCGGCGACCTGCGCAACAACATCGCCGCCCTCGCCGATGACGAAAACCTCATGACGAAGCTGTTCCAGTTTCGGTTCGAAACAGGTGACCTCGGTGGCCACTCTTTCGGGAACCTGTTCATTACGGCGCTGGCAAGCGTCACCGATGGCGGCCTCGAAACCGCTCTCGCCGAAACCGCCCGTGTGCTCAACATCACCGGGCGTGTGCTGCCGTCCACCATGCAAAATGTGAACCTCCACGCGAAGGTGCGCCTGAAGGGTGAATCGGAGCCAGTCGAGATATATGGCGAATCGGCGATTGGCCATGCGGGTGGGCAAATTCTGTCCATCGCCCTGGACCCACCCGATGCCCCCGGCTACTCGGAGAGCGTGCAGGCCATCCTCAACGCAGAACTCATCGTGATGGGACCGGGCAGCCTTTACACGAGCATCATCCCGAACCTCATTGTGCCCGACATCGGCGATGCGCTGCGCGCGACAACGGCGTACAAGGTGTATGTGTGCAACGTCGCGACCCAACCTGGCGAAACCTCGGGCTACACTGTCGCCGAACATGTGATGGCCATCGAGGATTCGGTGGGGCGCGGGGTTTTCCAGGCGGTGCTGGCGAATAACTTCTACCCACCCCCGCCGCCAGACAGCAAGACGAAATATGTCCCGAAAGCGCCGGCCAATCATCACGTGTTGCAGCGCTACGAGGTGTTTTATACTGATCTTACGGATGATGAGCGTCCGTGGCGGCACGACCCAGAAAAACTGGCGAACTCGCTGCTCACACTCTACCGTGAAGAGCGTTCTGGGGGGACTTCGCGAAGTACTCTATTTGCAGAGATGTGAAAACGAGCTAACATCATAGCCGTCAAGGTAACCAGACCACAGGAGACAACTATGGCAATCCGCGTTGGTATCAACGGTTTTGGGCGTATCGGTCGCCTCGTTGCACGAGCGATTCTCGAATATTATCCAGATGAAATCGATCTGGTAGCGTATAACGACCTGGGCGACATCAACACGATGGCCCACCTGTTCAAGTACGACTCCGTGCACGGGCGCTACCCCGGCACCGTTGAAGTCGACGGCGACAGCATCATTTTGGACGGCGACAAATTGCAGGCGCTCTCCGAGCGAGACCCAGCGGCCATCCCGTGGGGTGACCTCGGCGTGGACATCGTCATTGAGAGCACGGGTATCTTCCGCAAGCGTGCCGATGCGGCCAAGCACATCGACGGCGGCGGCGCGAAGAAGGTGATCATCTCGGCCCCGGCGAAGAACGAAGACATCACGATCGTGCTCGGCGTGAACGGCGACGCCTACGACCCGGCCAACCACCACGTGATTTCGAACGCCTCGTGCACCACCAACTGCTTTGCCCCGGTTGCGAAGGTCGTCAACGATACCTTCAGCATCAAGCGCGGCCTCATGACCACGGTTCACAGCTACACGGCAGACCAGCGCATCGTGGACGCGCCGCACAAGGACCTGCGTCGTGCGCGTTCCGCCGCAACGAACATCGTCCCCACCTCCACGGGTGCGGCTGCGGCTGTGTCCCTGGTGATCCCGGAACTCGCGGGCAAGTTCGACGGTATGGCGATGCGCGTCCCGACCCCCACTGGCTCCATCGTGGATGCCGTGATCGAAGTCGAGAAGTCCACCACCACCGATGACCTGATCGGCGCGTTCGAAGAATTCGCCGAGAACGGCATGCGTGGCATCCTGGGTGTTTCCCATGAGCCGCTCGTCCTCGCGGACTACGTTCACGACTCGCGCTCCAGCATCGTCGATGCGGAGTTCACACAGGTGATGGAAGGCACGATGGTGAAGGTGCTCTCGTGGTACGACAACGAGTGGGGTTACTCCTGCCGTACCGCAGACCTTGCGAAGATGATCGGCGACAAGCTCTAAGGGCGTCGTCCACCGGGAGTTTTCTTTTTGGGCGAGGCCAACACCTCGCCCTTTTGCATCATCAACACAGTGGGGAGGGAATTGTTGTATGAACAAAATGACCGTGCGTGATGCCGATTTCGCAGGTAAGCGTGTGCTGATGCGTGTGGACTTCAATGTGCCCGTTGCCGATGGTACGGTGACCGACGACACACGGATTCGTGCTGCTGTGCCCACCATCAAGCATATTATGGACCAGAAGCCGCGCTCCATCGCGCTGATGTCTCACCTGGGGCGTCCGAAATCTGGCCCCGAAGAGAAATTCTCCATGAAGCCGGTGGTATCGGTACTCGCGGAATACCTCGGCATCGATGTGGCTTTTGCCGATGATGTCATCGGCGACGCGACGGAAAAAGCCGTCGCAGACCTGCCCGAAGGCGGCGTCATTCTGCTAGAGAACACGCGCTTCCACAAAGGCGAAACCAAAAACGATGAGGAACTCGCCGCACAAATGGCGAAGCACGGCGATGTCTTCGTGAACGACGCCTTCGGTACCGCGCACCGTGCCCACGCCTCCAACGTGGGGGTGAGCGGCCACCTACCTGCCTATGCGGGTCTGCTGATGGAAAAAGAGATCGACTACCTCGCCACCGCTATCGAAAGCCCCGAGTCCCCCTTCATTGCGATCCTCGGTGGGGCGAAGGTCTCCGATAAAATTGCGGTGATCGAAGCGCTGCTCGGCAAGGTAGATAAGTTGCTTATCGGCGGCGGCTTGGCGAATACCTTCCTCGCCGCGAAGGCCTACGAGATGGGCAATTCGCTCGTGGAGGGGGATGCGGTGCAAACAGCGATGGCACTGCTCGACAAAGGCGGCGACAAACTCGTGCTGCCGACCGATGCCGTCATCGGCAATCAGTTCTCGGAGGAAGCCGACACCCGCACCATCATCGCGAGCGAAGGTGTGCCAGAGGGCTGGTCGATCTACGACATCGGTGCCGAGACGATTGTGGCCTTTGGCGAGGTCCTTGCTAACGCGAAGACCGTCGTGTGGAACGGCCCGATGGGCGTTTTCGAGATCGAGAAGTTTGCCGTTGGCACGCACGAAATCGCGAAGATGCTTGTTACCGCGACCGAAGGCGGCGCGACGACTATCATCGGCGGTGGCGACTCGGCGGCAGCCATCGAGGGTGCGGGCCTTGCCGATAAAGTCTCGCATGTATCCACTGGTGGTGGTGCCAGCCTGGAAATGCTCGAAGGCAAGGTGCTGCCTGGCCTCGCAGCCATCCAGGACAAGTAGCGACGTAACAAACCGGGCGTGGTGTGCAACCGACCGCGCCCGATTTCGTATCAGTCGATGAGAGACGACTGAGGAACCGATATGGTGCTGCAACCCGGCCATGCTGTTGGCCCCTATACAATCACCCGCGAACTCGGCCAGGGTGGCATGGCGACGGTGTACCTCGCCCGCCACGACAAGCTCGACCGCGATGTGGCGATAAAAGTGATGCACGATTCGTTTCGGCAGGACGTCGCATTCCTGTCGCGTTTCGAGCGTGAGGCGCAAATCGTCGGCCAGCTTGACCATCCGCATATCGTGCCTGTGTACGACTACAGCGACTACGAGGGTGCCCCCTACCTCGTGATGAAGTACGTCACTGGGAAAACGCTTAAGGCGATTCTCAATCGTGAGGATGACCTCTCGCTAGAGGAGGTGTTACGCATCATCGGGGCTGTCGCCGATGCCCTCACCTACGCCCACGAGCGCGGTGTACTGCATCGCGATGTTAAGCCGTCGAACATCATTCTCGATGACAGCAGCACCCCCTACCTTGCAGACTTCGGGCTGGCACGCATCACCCGGGCGGGTGAATCGACCATCAGCACAGATATGGTGCTGGGCACGCCACAGTATATCTCACCGGAGCAAGCGCAGGGCGCAAAGAACATCGACGGGCGCGCGGATGTGTATTCGCTGGGCATCGTGCTATACGAGCTTATTGTGGGGCATGTCCCCTTCAGCGCCGATTCGCCCTATGCCATCATCCACGACCACATATACCGTGCGGTGCCGCGTCCGAGCGAAGTCAACACCGATGTCACGCCATCGGTGGAGGCGGTTCTGCTGAAAGCGCTTGAAAAAAACCCTGAGAAGCGCTTCGACACACCGAACGAGATGATCGACGCGCTGCGCGAGGCTATCGCTGTTGATGGCGTCGAGCACCTGAGCGAGGGTCGAAGCGTGGCCGCCGCGCAATCCATCGCCGAGCTACGCATGACGTACAGCACCCCCGCGTTCGGTGGGGTGCCGCAAGCCGTCGAATCGCCGTCTACGTCGCCACGCACGACTTTTGTCGAACCACCCCGGTATCCACGCCGGTGGATGCTCGGCGGGTGCTTGGGTTTCATCGCGAGTTTTTTACTGTGTATGGCAACTTTCGCTGCGTGGGATGAAGCAGGTGGTGTCGTACAAGAAAACTTGACGCAGAATTTGATGGCCGACCTTCAGCCCTTTGGGCTAACTGCCGATGACCTCGACGACTTGCGCGATACGCTCGACAACGACCCGCAGCAACTCTACGATTTGGCGCGGTCACCGCAAAGCGACGCTCTCCTCGCGCTCATCGCCACCGCCGAAGTGACCCTGGACGACCTCACGGCGGCGCAGCAGGCCGTGTTCCGCGCCGTGTTAGCGCGCGCTTACATCGAGCAAGGTGCGCTTGGGCGCGCGCAACAACTGCTCGACCCGCTTGTCGATGACCCGCCGCCGATTGCGTTTGTTGTTATCAGCGAACTGCGTTATGCTCAGGGGGATGTCGGGCGGGCGAGGCGGGCACTGCTTGCCGCCGAAACCGATGAGCGCTGGCTACTGGCCCGCATCGACGAATTGACGGAACAATACACCGACGGAAGGGAGACGTCATGAGAACACCCATTATTGCTGGCAACTGGAAGATGAACAAAACACTGGAAGAATCGGTCGCGTTTGTAAACGAACTCGCACCGAAGATTACGGCCTACACGAGCGTCGAGCGCGTGGTTTGCCCGCCGTTCATTGCGCTTTCGGGCGTGGCCGATGCCCTACAGGCGACCGACATCGGCGTCGGTTCGCAGGATGTGCATTGGGAAGAGAACGGCGCGTATACCTCGCAGATTTCCCCAACGATGCTCAAGGGCCTTGCCGAGTATTGCATCATCGGTCACTCGGAGTGCCGCGCCTACCTCGCGGAAACCAACGACGGTGTCAACAAGAAGGCACGCGCAGCCCTGGCACATGGCCTTAAGCCGATCATCGCCGTGGGCGAAAGCCTGGAGCAGAACGAAGCCGGGGAAACGATTGCTTTTGTAGGTGGGCAGGTTCGCGCGGCCCTAGCAGGCATCACCGCCGATGAGATGGCCAATGTGGTCATCGCCTACGAACCCATCTGGGCCATCGGCACAGGCAAAAGCGCGACTGGCGAACAGGCCAACACCATCATCCGCGATGCGGTGCGCGGTGTCGTTCGCGATTTGTACGGCGATGCTGTCGCCGACGCGGTGCGTATACAGTACGGCGGCAGTGTGAAGCCGAACAACATGGCGGAATTCATGGCGCAACCGGACATCGACGGGGCGCTGGTGGGCGGGGCCTCGCTGAAGGTCGACGACTTTACCGAACTCATCAGGATTGCTGCGGAAACCAAATAGTGACGCTCGGGGAGCTTATCGTCCCGTGGTTGGTTGCGTTTGGGCTGTTCAACACCCTGCGCAACCTCGAAGTGTGGCTGCACCGGCACGTGTTCAAAGTCGGTTGGCTCACGACGAAGGACTACCAGACGACCACGATTTTGTATTACACCATTTTCCTGCCCGGTGTGGTGCTGCACGAGGTCACGTACTGGCTGGCTGCCGGTATCCTCAATGTGCGCGCCGAGAACGCCATCGAATGGCCGGAGAAACAGGAAATCGGCGAACTAAAGCTGAACTTTGTTCAGTTATCGAAAAAGGCCGGTAGGCTCCGCCGGGCTATTATTGCGACCGTTCCCGTTTTGATAGGGTTGGCGGCTGTTTGGTACATTGCCAACAACATCTTCGACATCAACACCGCCCTTGCGACCATGTCCACCGGCGAGATGGAAGACGTGGGGGCTGGGCTACGTCAACTGACCGATGCGCCCGACTTCTGGCTTTGGGTATACATCGCATTCACCATCAGCAATGCGATGCTGCCCAACATGCGTGAACTCGCGGGCTGGAGCACCGTGCTGTGGACGGCAGCGGGTGTTTCGGCAGCCTTCGTTGTGCTGGGTGTGGGCAGTGAGGTTGTTGGCACGTTTTTGGGCGGTCCGGTGAGGATCATCCTGAATGAGCTTTCGGCGACATTCGCCGTCATCATCGCCATCGATCTCGTGGCGGTGGCGGTACTGGCCGCTATCGAGAACACCATCGAGTGGATTACGGGCGACAGCGCAACCTTCAAGAACGGCAAGATGATTACCATGACGCGCGCGCAAATGCTCGAACAGCGCCAGAAGGAAATCCAGAAGGCACGGCAAGCTCGTGCCAAACGCAGGGAAAAAGCCCCCGAAACGTCGCAGACCGTCTATGCCTTTTCGCTGCCCATCCCCGGCCCACCGGGCGAAGAACCGGTCACGCAGGCGCAAAAATTGCTGCTACCGGAAAGCAAGCCGCGCCCAGCGCTTATCAATCCAGGGAAGGCCGGTGCCAGCGTCATCACCACGGCGACCGACGACGAACCGACAGAACCACCCAGGCCCGCCGGTTTGCCTGCGCCACCAAAGCCATCGAAGCCAGAAGCCACACCCGAACCCGAAGAGGCTGACGGCTAGCCTGGTTCCTGTTCGGCATCGGCTACGCGCTTGATCGGTTGCAGGCGTGCCACGATCGCGAAACCGATGACGACCAACCCGGCCATCGTCAAGAGCGCCACCAGCTTGAAGAAGCGGCTGCTGGTGACGAGCGTCAGCATCCCGAACATCGTGCAGAATCCGTAGTAGATCAGCACGATGGTGCGCTGGCTAAAGCCTCGGTCTAACAATCGAAAGTGCAAATGTCCCCGGTCGCCGTGCATGGGGTTGCGGCCCTGCGTTAACCGGTTGACCACCTGCCACGCGACATCGAGCAGCGGCAGGCCCATCACCAGCAGAATTGTCGCCATCTTCGCGCCACCGATGATGCTGAGGGTACCCAGCGCATACCCCAGGAAATACGACCCGCTACTGCCCATGAACACGCGAGCCGGGTGGAAGTTGTACATCAAAAAGCCGAGGGCCGCGCCAACCAGCGCCAGGGGCAACAGGCTTACGCTTTGCTGATTAAGTTGAAACGCGCTGTGGATGAACAGCATCAACCCGGCGATGAGCGCCACCCCACCCGCCAGGCCGTCCAGCCCATCGAGGAAGTTCACTGTGTTGATCATCAACCCCAGCCAGAACAGGCTCACCGTGACGGTGATGAAAAACGGCCACGCGGTCTGCTGGCCGTTGAGCGGGTTGTTCACAGTTTCGATGAATATCTGAAATATGATCGCAATCGCTGCTGCGATGATCTGCGCGATAAACTGTGGCACCGGCCCGAACTCGAACAGGTCATCGAGCAGGCCAGCAGCGAAAATAAACGCCGCACCGAGCATCAACCCAACGAAGCGGATAATTTCGTAGGGGTCCAGGCGTGGCACGGGCAAAAACTGTGCGGCGACCGATGCCACGGCGAACCCGCCGAATAACCCGATGCCACCGATTCTCGCAACAACGCCATGGTCCCGGCGGCGTCCGCCGGGGCGGTCCACAATATCGAAGCGTTGGCCTAACGCCACTGAGAGCGGTGTGAGGACCAGCGCCGTGCTCAGCGCGAGCGCAAAAACAGTAAAATATGCCCAGAAAGCAGACATCAAGTACCGAACATGCGGTCCCCGGCATCGCCCAGGCCCGGCACGATAAACCCGACATCGTTAAGGTGGCTATCGACAACGCCGACGTGAATCGGCACATCGGGGTGGGCGTCGCTGAGTGCCTTCACGCCCTCGGGCGCGGCGATAAGCCCCATAAACTTGATGCGCTTCACGCCCCACTCCTTGAGGATGTCGATGGTGGCAATCGCCGAGCCGCCCGTGGCCAGCATGGGGTCTAGCACCAGGCAAAAGTCAATCGTCGGTTGGCTGGGCAGCCGGTTGTAATACTGCACGGGGCGTAGCGTCTCTTCGTCGCGGTATAGGCCGATGTGCCAGACCTGCACACTCGGCAACATTTCGATCACCCCATCGACGAGACCCAGCCCGGCGCGCAGTATCGGCACCAGGCCAATGGCCTGCGCTTCCTTGCCCTGGGCTTCGCCAAGGGGTGTTTGCGCGGTTTTGTCGGTAAGGTCGAGGTCCTGCGTGGCTTCATACGTGAGCAGCAACGCGAGTTCGCGCGTTAGCTCGCGGAATTCGCGGTGAGTCGTCTTTACGTCGCGCAGCACGGTCAGCTTGTGCTGCACCAGCGGGTGTGTGGACACGTGTAGCGTATCAGTCAATGTAGTCTCCCTTTTAGCCCACCGCATTGTACGTGGCAGTACAGGGGCTGTCAAAAGCGCCTTTGCGCCCAAACATGCGTTCGCTATACTGAACTATACTGCACACCACCGGGAGAGCCATCATGGCCGAAGACAACCGGGTTGTCGGCGGGAGCGCCCGCGCCGAGGACCGCGAGAGCCTCACCCTACGCCCCAAATTTTTGCGCGAGATGATCGGTCAGCCGCGCGTGCGCGAAAACCTGGAGATCATCATCGCAGCCGCGAAAGAACGCGAGGAGCCGATCGAGCACGTGTTGTTCTATGGCCCGCCGGGGCTGGGAAAGACCTCACTCGCACTGGTCATCGCCAACGAGATGGACAGCAAAATTCATGTGACAGCGGGGCCGTCCATCGAGCGCTCCGGCGACCTGGCGGCCATCCTCACCCACATGAAGCGCAACGATGTGCTGTTCATCGACGAAATTCACCGGTTGGGCCGGGCCGTGGAGGAAATCCTTTACCCGGCGATGGAGGACTTCAAGCTCGATATCGTCATCGGCAAGGGGCCAGCCGCAAAAAACGTTCGCCTGAATTTGCCGCGTTTTACAGTGGTGGGCGCGACGACGCGCCTGAGCCTGCTCGCTGGCCCGTTGCGTGACCGCTTCGGGGCGCGCTTCCGACTGGATTTTTACGATCAGGAATCGATGGAGCACATCATCAAGCGCGCCGCGTCGATGCTCGATGTTGACATTACGGAGGAAGGGGCCTCGACAGTTGCGCGCCGCTCGCGCGGAACACCGCGCGTGGCTCTTCGCCTTTTGCGTCGTGTTCGAGACTATGCGCAAATTCGTGCCGATGGCATCATCGACGGGCAAGTGGCTGGGGATGCCCTGGAAATGATGGAGATCGACCATTTGGGTCTCGACGACATCGACCGGCGGATATTGCGCACTATCATCGAAAAGTTTGCCGGTGGCCCTGTCGGCCTGGATACCATCGCCGCCGCCATTGCCGAAGACCCTAGCACCATCATGGATGTGAACGAGCCTTACTTCTTGCAGTTGGGCTTTATCGCACGCACCCCGCGCGGACGCGTCGCAACGCCTGCGGCCTACGAACACCTCGGCATTCCCTACGATGGCGACGACGACGGACCTCAAAAGCTGCTGCTATGATCGACAATACCGGGCGCTTGTTAGTTGTCGTCGGGCTGAGCATCGCACTGCTAGGCGGGCTGTTTATGTTACTTGGGCGTGTACCAAGCTTCGGCAGGCTGCCGGGCGATATTCGGATTCAGCGCGAGAACTTCTCATGTTTTGTACCCATCACAAGCATGGTCCTGCTGAGTATCATTGTCAGCGTGATATTGAACATCGTTGCAAGAGTCATCAACCGCCCATGAACGTCTCCGACTTCGATTACGACTTACCCGAGCATTTTATCGCCCAAACCCCTGCCGAACCGCGCGACTCGTCACGGCTGATGACACTCCACCGTGATACCGGGGCAATCGACCACAGCGTATTCACGGACATCGTCGAATTGCTGCATCCTGGCGATGCCCTTGTGATGAACAACACGCGTGTGATTCCGGCGCGCATCCCCGCGCAGAAGGCAACCGGCGGCAAGGCGGAAATTTTGCTGCTTCGTCAAATCGACGATGTGCGCTGGCGGGCGTTGGTGGGCGGGCGCAACATCGCCGATGGCGCGACGCTCTCGCTGCTCGGCACGACACTCACCGCGACGGTTGAGGAAACGCTCGACGGGCCGGAGCGCCGCATTCGTTTTAGCGAGCCGGTGAATAGCCAACTAA
>CAYSVE010000075.1:0-8729 GCA_964434365.1 uncultured Anaerolineaceae bacterium
GCGACCGGCGACCGGCGTTTGCTCGACATTGCCGTGAAATTCGCCGACCACATCGACGACACCTTTGGCCCGGACAAACGGCCCGGTGCACCCGGCCACCCGGAGATCGAGATGGCGCTGGTAGAACTCTACCGGGCTACGCGCGAGACACGCTACCTCGACCTGGCGCGCTTTTTCGTCGACCAACGCGGGCAGGGCCACATGCGCGGCCTCGGCTGGGTAGGCGCAGAATATCATCAGGACCGGGTGCCCGTGCGCGAAACCGACATCGTCGAGGGGCACGCCGTGCGCGCGATGTACCTTACCGCCGCGATTGCCGACATCTACTTAGAAACGGGCGAAGGTGCGCTGCTCGATGCGCTTAGCCGCCAATGGCAGGACATGACGGGCGGCAAATTACACGTCACAGGCGGCACTGGCGCGCGCTACGAGGGCGAATCGTTCGGAGAGGCGTACGAGTTGCCCAACGACCAATGCTACTGCGAAACGTGCGCGGCCATCGGCAACATGATGTGGAACTGGCGCATGTTGCTCGCGACTGGCACGCCGAAGTTCGCCGATTTGATGGAGCAAATTCTGTACAACGGCTTCCTCAGTGGCGCGGGCTACGAAGGTGACGCCTACTACTATATCAACCCGCTGCTCAGCCGGGGCGGCTATCGTCGCGAACCGTGGTTCGGGGTGGCGTGCTGCCCGCCGAACATCATGCGCACGCTGGCGTCGATGGGGCACTACCTCGCCACGACGGACGAAGACGGCGTGCAGCTTCACCTGTACCACAGCGCAGAAATCACCGCACCGCTGCCGACCGGCGGCGAAGCCAAACTGACGATCGACACAAATTACCCCTGGGATGGCCGCGTGACGGTCACTGTGGCGGAGGCGCCTGAAAGTGAGTGGGCGCTTTCCGCGCGCATACCCGGCTGGTGCGATGATGTGTCGGTACGCGTCAATGGCGAGGCCATCACAGCCGGAGCAGACGGGCGCGCTGTGGGCATCAAACGGGTGTGGGCCACAAGCGACACCCTGCAACTGAACTTTACGATGGCACCCCACTTCCTCGAAGCGCACCCGCTCATCGAGGCAAACCGGGGCAGCGTCGCGATTCGGCGCGGGCCAGTGATTTACTGCCTCGAAGATGCAGACCTCCCCGAAGCGGCGAACCTGCTAGCTGTGCAAATCGACACCACCGCCCCGCTCGCTGACCGATGGCACGAGGACCTCCTCGGCGGCACGATGACTGTCGGCGCGCACGGCGTCATCATCAACACCGATGACTGGAACGGCCAACTTTACCGACGTTACCAGCCCAACGCGACGCGGAGCGACCAGCCAATCGAACTACAAGCGATACCCTACTACGCGTGGGGTCACCGAAAGGCCGGGGCCATGCGCGTGTGGATACCAAGGAGCGACACATGAGCGAAACCGTACTCGGCGTGGGGGTGCTGGGCCTACACGAGGGCCGCACCCTTGTCGCCGCACTCAACAACCCGGTCCCGGCGATGGTGGGCTACGCGCGCGAAGTCGTAACGCGAGCGCCGCACGCGCGCGCTGTGGTCGGCTGCGATATCGACAAGGCGCGCATCGAAATCGTCAAAGCGGATGTGCCCGATGTCGACTATGTGACGGACTACGACGCAATGCTCGCCCGCGACGATGTGAACATCGTGGCGATTTACACGCCCGATGCCCTGCACGGCGAGCACATCGAGCGGGCGTTTGCGGCAGGCAAGCACGTCATCATCACCAAGCCAATTGTCAACTCGCTGGACGATGCGCGGCGTGTGTTGCTAGCCGGGCGCAAATACGATCGCAAGCTGCTTGTGGGCCAGAGCACGCGCTTTTTCGAGCCGTTTCAGCGGCAGCGGGCGGCCTACGAGCGCGGCGACTTCGGCGAGATCGAACTGCTGGATGCGCATTACATCCACCGCATGGACTGGTTCTACGACAAAAGCCCGTGGGCCATCACCGACTCCGATTGGGTGTTTATGGGCATGAGTCACCCAATCGACCTGGTGCGCTGGTACCTCGGCCCCATCGATACGGTGTATGCGATGCAACAACGCTCGCACCTCGCGCGCGAGTACGGCATCAGCGGCCACGACGTCTACATCGTCAACTTTGCAGCGAAGGACGGGCGCCTGGGCCGCGCGATGGGCAACTACGGCGTCCACGAGTTGCCGTCGGCGCGGAATGCGGTGGAGTTGGTGGTGTACGGGTCGAAGGGTACGAGTATGGCCCAATACCACGACATGCGTTACTGGTACACTGGCGCCGACGGTGCCGAGGTCAAGGAGGATTACCTGTATCACAAGCGACCGTACTACTACAACAACGAAAACCACGGGATGCACTACGGCGAGTTCGCGAACTACACCGAGTACTTCGCGCAGGCTATTTTGAACGACACCCCCCACTCACCTAACCTCGAAGAGGCCATCGAAACCTATTTGCTGATGGAGACCGTTAAGCGGTCGGCGACGAGCGGGCAGGTCATTCGTATCGATGACCTGGTGGCGGAAGTCGGGTTATAGGCGGCCAAGGCGCGGCAACGCATTCGCGACTGCCGCGCCACGATGATACCTACGCGAATTTACTGAGCACCGCATCGAACGCGAGCGCGCGCGTCGCCGGGTGGGCGGCACCGAGCACCTCGACCATGAAGTAATCCACGCCGAGGTCCACGAACCCGCGAATCTGCTCGGTAACCTGCTCCGGCGTGCCGACCAGCGCGCGTTCGGGCGTCCATTTGCCGTTGCTTAGCGCAAGGGCTTTTTCTTCGGTCTCGGCAACGGCCAACCGACCAAACCACGTTTTGCGGATGCTCGCTGGGTCGCGGCCAATGGTGGCACAGTGGGTATGCAGCACCGCCATCCGCTCGCGGTAGGCTTCGACGTTTTTATCGGGCACGTTCCACCAATCGGCGAAACGCGCAGCAAGCATCATCACGTTGTTGCCGCCACCCCCAACGATGAGCGTCGGCAGGGGGTCGGGCTTGGGTTCGCAGTAGGCCTCGGCGATGTGATAGTGCTTGCCCTGGTAGCTTACTTTGCCGGGTTCCATCCACATCCGCGTGATGATTTCCAGCGTGTCTTCGAGCTGTTCCACGCGAATACCCGCGCGCGGGAACGGGTAGCCGTAGGCATGATATTCGTCTTCCTTCCAACCGGCCCCCACTGCCATGATGAACCGCCCGCGACACAACATTTGCAGCGTCGAAGCCATCTTCGCGAGGAGCGCCGGGTTACGATAGCTCTGCCCCAACACCATCGGGCCGATCTCGTAGCGGGGCCAGCGCGCCGCCGCATAGGCAATGACAGTCCACGCCTCAAAGGTCGGGTTGTCATCGTGGAAGAAATGATCGGTCATCCACAGGCTTTTGAAGTACGGTGGCAGGGTCGGCAGCAGGGCATCGAGTTCGTCCATCCACGCGTGGATTTCATTTTTGCGTGGACCAGCGGGTAACACAAAACCAAAATCGATCGGCATCATCAAACTCCTATTGCTTGTTTTAAGCCATCATCCCCTCTCAGCATAACCATTCGCCCCACAGAACCCAAGCCCGCTAAAACCCGATTTGACACGACAGCCGAAAGCGAGTACAGTCGTTTTAAACGTTTAAAATTGCTTTTTTCGAGATAATTTTATGCCGGTAACGCTAAAAGATGTGGCGGAACACGCCGGGGTCTCCTACGCAACGGTCTCGCGCGTGTTGGCCAGCAAGCCTAATATCGCCGATGAAACCCGCGCGCGCGTGATGGCGTCGGTGAATGAACTTGGCTACCGGCCCAACCGAACCGCGCGCAGCCTGAAGGTGCAGCGCTCGGCAATTATCGGCCTCATCATCTCCGACATTCAGTACGATTTCTTCCCGCCGCTCGTGCGCGCCGTCGAGGATCAAACATCGGCATCGGGCTACGGCCTATTTTTGTGCAACAGCGACGAAAACCCGGATAAAGAACTCACCTACACCGAGTTACTCATCCAGGAAAATGTTGCGGGCGTCATCATCGCACCCACGCAGGAGCACAGCCTCGCCGTGACACGGCTCATTAGCGCGCGCGTGCCGGTCGTCGTCGTGGACCGGCGCACGCAAGGCGCGCGTGTCGATACCGTCGTCGTGGATAATGTCGCGGCGGCCTACATGCTCACACAACATCTCATCGAAAACAACTACACCCGCATCGGTGCCATCGTCGGCACGACCGCCGCCACCACGGCCCGCGAACGACTCGTGGGCTACCGGCGTGCAATGGCCGATGCTGGCCACACGATACCCGGCGATTACATCCACACGGGCGCACCGCGCGAGGATGTCGGCAACCGGCTGGCGCGCGAACTCCTCACCAACGAGGTGCCACCGCAGGCGATTTTCGCAAGTAATCATCTGCTGGCGAGTGGTGCCTTCCAGGCCATCAAGCAGATGGGCCTGCGCATCGCACGAGATGTCGCGCTGGTGGCCTTCGATAACCCAACCTGGGCATCCCTCGTGGAGCCGCCACTTACCGTTATCGCGCAACCCGTTTACACCGTAGGCGAAACTGCCGCACAGTTGCTCTTGAAGCGCATCGACGAGCCAGACCTACCCGCACAGTCGCATGTGCTGCGGGCCGAAATGATCGTTCGGGAGTCCAGCCGTGCGTTTGGCAGCGAATCATGAAAATCGACGAGGTGCTGTGTATGACATGATGCTCAACCAACCGGACTTTGCCGCTACACCCATTAGAAATCGCTTTTGGACAATTGATTTTGGAGAGGAACACATAATGCACCGCACGAAAATTTGCCTGCTTTTGGCTGTTTTTGCCCTGGTGGGCGCGCTGGCCGTGATGCCGGTTGCTGCCCAAGACGCCGTCGAACTCACGCTATCGATTGGCTCGCGTGGCTTCGGTGACGCGGCCCCGGTACTCATCGAAGCCTGTGAGCAAGAAGTCGGCAACGTGACCGTGGAATGGGAGCGCATCTCCGACGTACCGAACGAGTCGCGCAGCATCTACGTGACGAACTTCACGGCCCGCAACGACAAGCCGGACATCATCGCCGTGGACGTGATTTGGCCGGGCGACTTCGCCGCGCGTGGGTGGATCGCCCCGCTGGAAGACTACTTCAGCGAGGACGAGCTGTCCGAGTATATCCCTGGCTTCCTGGCCGCGTCGCAGGTCGAGGGTAGCACGTACGCCATTCCGCTTTACATCGATGGCATTCACCTGTTCTACCGTGCCGACCTGCTGGAGAAGTACGGCTTCGAAGCACCGACTACCTGGGAAGAACTCATCATGCAGGCCGAGACCATCGTCGAAGGTGAAGGCGACCCGGACCTCGTCGGCATTGTGAGCATGTGGGCGAAAATCGAAGGCCTGTTCATGAACTGGTTGGCGTTCTACCAGGGCGCGGGCGGCACCTTCTTCGATGCCGATGGCAACCTCGCCATCAACTCGGAGGCGGGCGTGCAGTCGCTTTCGACGATGGTAGGTATGTTGGAAAGTGGCGTCACGCCAGAGAGCGTGCTCACCTTCCGCCCCGATGACGCCCGTATTCTGTTCCAGCAAGAGCGCGCGGTGTTCTTGATGGTGCAGGACTTCGTCCTGGCCCCGCTGACCGCCGAGGACTCCCCGGTGGCCGATGTCGTCGAGTTCACGCGCGTACCGTACTTCGAGGGCAACGACGACACCAACACGACCGTTATCGGTGGCTTTTTGCTCGCCGTGAACGCCAACTCGGAGAACGTGGAAACTGCCGCCCAGTTCATTAAGTGCTTTACCAGCTACGAAAGCCAGGTCCAGGCCGGTCTCGTCCAGGGCAAAGTCCCCACTCGCCCCGAGGTATACGAGGACGAGCGCGTAGTTAGCGAAGCGCCGGATGTGGCCGCGTTAGGTGCGAACTTCGTCTACGCTTTCGCGCGCCCATCTGCCGGGACCGGCACCGCCTACCCGGAGATTTCCGAGATTATGCAAACGGAGATCACGGCGGCCCTGCTTGGTGAAAAGACCCCTGAGCAAGCGCTCGCCGACGCCGAAGCACAAATCATGCTTGTGATGCCCTAGCGCCTTCTGAGCATCTTTCGAGGGTGTGCCCTATCGGGGTGCGCCCTCCCCCCTTTTGCAACTTGTAAGGACCGCACCATGAAATACGCCAATCGATCTGGCCCGTACTTTTTGGCCCCCGCGCTAGTGGTGATCGCATTTGTGCTGCTGTACCCGGTCATCTCGACGATTATTTTGAGCTTCGGGCGCAACAGCACGAGCATCTTCTACGGCTACGAGTTTTTCGGCTGGGCGAACTACAACCGCCTGTTGAACACCCCCCGCTTCATAATTGCGCTGCGGAATACGGTCGTGTTTACGGCGGTGACTGTGCCTATCGAACTGATTATCGGGCTGGGGCTGGCCGTGGTGCTGAACCGGTCGTTCCAGGGTAAGGGCATCGTGCGGATGGCGGTGTTGTTCCCGTGGGCACTGCCGACGGCCCTCAATGCGCTGATGTGGCGCTGGATGTTCAACACGGAATTTGGGCTTTTCAACTCCATGCTAACGGACCTCGGCCTTGTCGCCGAGCGGATCAACTGGATTGGCGCGATTCCAACGTCGATGTACGCGATGATGTTCGTCTCCATCTGGAAGACGAGTTCGTTTATGGCGCTGCTGCTGCTCGCAGGCTTGCAGACGATCCCCAGTGAAATGTACGAGGCCGGGCGCGTCGATGGTACCAATCGTTGGACGGAGTTCCTGCACCTCACATTGCCACTGCTGCGCCCGGCGATTATGGTCGCGGTGTTGCTGCGCACGATGGACGCCATGCGCACCTTCGAGTTGCCGTTCAACCTCACCGACGGCGGCCCGCTCACCTCGACGGAAACGCTCTCGCTGTACTCATACCGGCTTATCTTCCAATATGTGAACTTCAACCTGGGGTCTAGCGCCATCGTGATCCAGTTTGCCATCATCATGGCGATAAGCGTGGTGTACATTTTCGCACTGAGACGAGGTGACGTATGACAACCCTTCCGCAGAAAGCGGTACCCCAACCCAAACGAAAGCGGGCCTCGGCGGCACGGGTGGGCACACACGATGGTGTGTCGTGGGGGTTCTATGTAATCGCGGCGATTACCGTGGTGATTTCGTTCTTCCCGACGGTGTGGCTGTTCATCACGTCGATAAAAACCAAGGCCGATATTTATGCGTGGCCGGTCGAGTATTTACCAAGCCCGGTCACGATCGAAAACTACACGAACATCCTCACGCAAACGCCGGAACTGCTGCGGTATATTCTCAACAGCTTTATCGTGGCCGTGGCCACGACATGTTTGACGCTCGCACTGGGTGGGCTGGCGGCCTATTCGCTGGGGCGGCTGACGTACAAGGGGCGCAGCGTTATCCTCATCTTGATCCTGGCCGTGTCGATGTTCCCGCCGCTGGCGCTTTTGCCGTCGCTCTTCAATATGTTCTTGGAGCTGGGCCTCATCAACACGTACCCGGCGCTGGTGTTGGGGCACACCGGCCTTTACATGCCGATGGCGATCTGGATCCTCACCAACTTTTACAAAACGGTGCCGCAGGAGATCGAAGACGCGGCCCGCGTGGATGGTGCGACCTCGTTCCGCATTTTTTGGAGCATCATTCTGCCGCTGTCGACGCCGGGCCTCATCGCCACGGGGTTAATCGTGTTCATCTTCTCGTGGAACGAGTTTCCGCTGGCGCTCGTGCTGATGAGTGACAACGCGATGCGCACGGCACCGGTGGGCATATCGTTGTTCCCTGGCGAATTTTCGTTCCCATGGGAGATCATCAGCGCGGCGACGATCCTCGCCATATTGCCGATTCTCATTATTTCCGGCATTTTCCAGGATCGCATCATCGGTGGCCTTACCGCCGGGTCTGGGAAGTAAGCATGTCATCGGAGACAACGATGCAACAAACGGATGCTGCTGCAACCATCGAACGGGCGATTGGGCGGCTGCTCGCGGCCCTCGTCGACCAGAACGCCGCGCGCGTGATTGTCGCGCCCAACGAGGCGAAGTCGGGGTTCTGGTTTGGAGGCGGGAATATGGTCCAGAGCGCGGACGGCGACCTGTGGCTATGTGGGCGCTACCGCAACTTTGGCGACTCGCGCACGGGCCTCGAAGCCGGGACGCGCGGCCTGTCGTGTGTGCTGTTCAGGTCGGCGGATGGCGGGCAAACCTTCGAACCGGTGCAGACCTTCACCAAGGCCGACCTCTCGCGACCCGATGCGGGCGTGCTCTCCATCGAAGGGGCGGCGCTGCACACCCTGCCAAACGGCACCTGGGAACTATTCATCTCCTCGGAGAAGCAACGGGGCTACCCGCAGGGCCTCGAAGAATTCCAGAAGCCGGGCACGGGCGTGTGGTCCATCGACCGGCTGACGGCCCCGACACTCGACGCATTTTCGGCGGATACGCTGGAACACGTCATCGACAATACCGACGAACCGGGCTACCTGCATGTGAAGGACCCGGTCGTCTTCGATGGTGAAAGTGGCGAAACCGTGCTGATCTTCTGCACGCACCCGCTCTCGTGGGCGTCGAGCAACAGTGGCTACGCCGTCCGTCCGGCAGGCGAGGCGGCTTTCGAACTTGCGGCGTGGCAAATGGTAGGCCGTGGCCCCATCTGGGATGTGGCCGTGACGCGTATCACGGATAGGCTGGCGCTACCGCCGGTTGGGCTATTGGCCGATGCACCGCCGATGGCTGTCTACTTCTACGATGGCGC
>CAYSVE010000075.1:8739-13318 GCA_964434365.1 uncultured Anaerolineaceae bacterium
GGAATCGATGCGGGAACTCGAACAGAACCCGCGCGCGAAAAAGCGCCCGCGCGGCTACTCCTGCGAGGAAATCGGCGGGGCGATGCTTGGCCCTGTGGGCGACTACCCCGCGATGCAACGCCTCTCGCGGACGGCCCCGCTGTTCTTGTCGCCGCACGGCACGGGCAGCAGCCGCTACGTGAGCACACTCGTCACCGACGATGCGATTTACGCCACCTGGCAGCAAGCGCAACCGGATGGTTCGCAGCCGTTGGTGATGAACAACCTCTCGATGGCGCAGGTGCAGCAAATTTTGGGCGGCGCATGATACGCCCCGGCTCGTCGTTCAGTTTTGCGCCCGGAGGCACCGCCAAGGTCGTCGAGCGGGCCATTGCGCAACTCAAGGATGCGCGCATCGTCGAGCGGATATGGGCGCACGATCACACGGTGTGGCGTAAGTACCCCGACGAGATACGCAATCGCATGGGGTGGCTGGCGGTGGGATCGACCGATTACGGCGACATCGAAGCGCGGGCGAGGGCCGTGCGCGCTGAAGGTTTCGAGCGGGCGGTCGTGCTCGGCATGGGTGGGGCCAGCCTCGTCGCGGAGGTGGTCGACGATGTGTTTGGCCCCACCCACAGCGGCATCCCGGCCACTGTGTTGGATACGACCCACCCTGATGCAATCGCGCGCTTGTTCGGCCAACTGAACCTGCCGAAAACCCTGTTCATCTTCTCGATGAAAAAGTGGGCACTTGAAACCTATTCGCTTTTTCACTACGCCTATCGTGAACTGGTCAAGGCGGTAGGTGCGGAGACCGCGCCCAAGCACTTCATCGCTATCACCGATGTTGGCGCGTGGGTGGGGCCTTTTGTGGATCGGATCGGCTTCCGGCACATTTTCTACAACGACCCGTACGTTGGCGGACGGTACGCCGCCCTCACGCACGTGGGGCTTTTCCCGGCAGCCCTGCGCGGCGTAAACCTCGACGTACTGCTGGCGCGCGCCACAGTCGGCACTGATGCCTGCCAGCAAGCGACCATCTCGCCGGAGGGAAACGCCGGGGCGTGGCTCGGCGCAGTCATCGGCGGGCTGGCGAAAGCCGGGCGCGATAAACTGACCTTCGTTGCCAGCGACAGCGTTGCAAGCTGGCTTACGTGGGCCGAACAACTCATCGCCGAGAGCCTCGGTAAAAACGGCACGGGGGTCGTACCCGTCATCGAGTCGGGGTGGGATGATCAATCCCTACGCTACGGCAATGACCGCCTATTCGTGATTTTGGACGACGGTAGCGATGCGCAGCCAAGGCTGGATGTAAAGTATGATGCGCTTGTCGAGGCTGGGCACCCGGTAATCTACATCCGGCTACGCGATACCTACGATATTGCCGAGCAATTCGTCTACTGGATGTTTGCGGTGGCCGTGGCAGGGCACCTGATGGGCGTGCAACCCTTCGACCAACCCAACGTCGAGGCCACCAAAAACGAGACGATGCGCTTGCTAGACGCCTATCGACAGGACAATAAGTTTCCGGTGCTGCCGAACATCGCAAACGGAGAAGGTTTTGCGATCTATGGTGCTGAAGCCGGAGACTCCCCTATACGCGTTATGGCGTCCTTCGTCGACAAAACGAAACCCGGCGACTACATCGCTGTGCTGGCTTACCTCGCGCCGAACGAAGACACGACGAGAGCGCTACAAGTGTTGCAGCAGCAACTTCATAAGACGACCGGTTGCGCCACGACAGTCGCCTATGGGCCGCGCTACCTGCACAGCACCGGCCAACTGCACAAAGGCGACCGGGGCAACGGCCACTTTCTTGTTATCACGGCGGAAGTCGAGCCGACACTACCGGTTCCACGCTCGGTAGCCACCGATGAGCAGCACTATACGTTCGAAAGCTTGCTAAGCGCGCAGGCCCTCGGCGACTGGTATGCGCTCTCCAAGCTGGGGCGGCATATCATCAGGCTTCACTTCGACGACTTTTCGCCGCAAACCCTCCAAGAATTCTTTGCGTTTTTAGACTAAGGACACTTTGATGCGCGTGCTTTACCTCGACATCGACAGCCTGCGGCCCGATCACCTGGGTTGCTACGGCTATCATCGCAACACCAGCCCAAATATCGACCGCATCGCGGCGGCGGGGGTGCGGTTCAACCAGGTTTTCATCACCGATGCGCCGTGTTTGCCGTCGCGTACTGCGCTGTGGAGCGGGCGCACCGGCTTCCACACAGGTGTGGTAAGCCATGGCGGCGCGGCTGGCCAACCCATCGTCCACGGGCCGACGCGCGGCTGGCGCGACCTCTTCGGCGATACTGGCTGGATGAACGCGCTGCGTCGAATCGGCTACAAAACCGCGACCATCAGCTCGTTCGGCGAGCGGCATGGCGCGTGGCACTGGTATGCCGATTTCAACGAGATTTATAACCCCGGCTACCACGGTATGGACCGCGCCGACCAGGTCATGCCGGTCGCCATCGACTGGATGCAGCGCAACGGCGCAGACGACAACTGGTTTTTGCACGTTAACCTATGGGATCCGCACACGCCCTACCGCACACCGTTGGATTTCGGCAACCCGTTCGAGAACGACCCCATCCCCGAATGGTTGACGGAAGACGTGCGCGCTGCCGGGTGGCACGGCCACGGGCCGCACAGCGCCCAGGAGCCGAACGGCTACGGCACCGAGGACTTCCGCGCAGACTACCCGCGCCACCCCAACGCCATCGACTCGATGGACGCGGTGCGCGAATGGGTCGACGGTTACGACGTGGGTGTACGCTTTGCCGATGAATGGATTGGCAAATTGTTCGATGAGATGACGTCGCTCGGCATTTTCGACGACACGGTAATCGTCATCAGTGCCGACCACGCCGAGAACATCGGAGAACTGAATGTGTGGGGCGACCATCAAACTGCCGATGCGCCCACTTGCCGCATCCCGTTGATTATTCGGTACCCTGGCGCGGCTCCGCGCGTTGATGATGCCTTGCATCAACACTTCGATTGGGCCGCAACACTCGTCGAGATGCTCGGCGGAGACGTGCCACACAATTGGGATGCGGTGTCGTTCGCGGACAGCTTCCGCGCGGGGGAGGAGAAGGGGCGCCCCTACCTCATCACCAGCCTGGGGTTGTGGTCGGTGGGGCGTGGGGTGCGCTTCGATTTCGACGGCCGCGCGTACATGTGCCTGACGACCCTCCACGGCCACAAACAACTCGAACCGCTGATGCTGTTCGACCTGACGGAAGACCCCTACGAACAGCACGACCGCGTCGATGAGCGCTCGCAGGTCGTTAACCTGGCGATGCGTTACCTCGTGGCGTGGCAGCACCACATGATGAAAACCAGCCTGTTCGACATCGACCCGCTGATGACCGCCCTGCGCGAGGGCGGGCCGCTGCACACGCGCGGGGAACTCTCGGCGTACCTCGAACGACTGCGGGCTACGGGCCGCGCATCCGCCGCCGAACGCCTCGCGCGCCTGCACCCGGGCGAGCTATAGCGTCATCTCATACCACACCCGAACGGACGAAGATACCGTTCGGGGTGGTTGTCGTTATTCGCGCCCCTCTGGCCCCAGCCAGCGCGGATTGTCCTCGATGGACATGTCGCCGTCGCGATGCAGGATCAACTTACGGAAGCCCTGCGTTTCGATGGTGCGGTAGTCGTGGCCAGCATTGCCGGGGTACACAAAAAACGTGACGAGGTCTTCATCGGGGCTGGTGTTCACCGAGCGATGCGCCCAGCGCGGCGGCACATACAGCACCTTCCCCGGTTCCAGATGCTCGACAGCCCAATCGCCCTCGGGCGTTTCCATCACCATGACGCCTTTGCCGCGCAGGCAATAATACACTTCGCCGGTTTCCAGCACAGTGTGGAAGTGCCCCTTCGTCATGTAATACTCATCGCCGATGAGGCCAGGGTGCAACACCGACAGCCCATGCAATAGTTCGCCCGCCACCTGCGGAACGTGCAACTCGTACACGTCGTAGAGCTTGGGGTCACCGTTCGCGAGGGCGGCATCGTAGGCCGCCGCATCGTTGAACATCCCCTTCATGTTCGATAAATGCCGCTCGATGTGGTTATCGTAATCATCGAGCACGGCTTGGGCGGTTTCCACCCCGAACGTAAACGGTTTTACGCGCATGGTCATCTCCTGTGTGGTTCTATCTCGCGAGCACGCGGGCGATGTTGCCGCCCATCAACTGCCCGATGATGGTGTCATCTACGCTCGCGGTTTGCAACCGAGCCTTGATATGTGTGAAGAAGCCACCCGCGCCCGGCCCCTCGCCCAGGTGATGCCACATGGCAGGGTCGGCGAGGTCGGTGGCAAGCACAAGATGCCCGGCAAAACCGTCGCGTAGCATCGCGGGCAGTAATTGCCATACGCCGTGCTCAGGGTTGTATTTTGGTCGTACGAAGGTGGCGTACTCCAGCAGAATGCCCTCTCCGACCAGCGCCTGATGCAGCGCCGCGTCTGGACGTTTGTCCATGTGGCACAGCACCAACTTCGATGGCCGCATCCCACCGTCGAGCATAAAGCGGGCGATGGCCTCGGCGTCGGCACCTTTTTCGGTGTGTACTTCGACCACCGCGT
>CAYSVE010000076.1:0-13304 GCA_964434365.1 uncultured Anaerolineaceae bacterium
CACGGGTGCTACCCATGCTGAAGCCTGCCACGCCGATTGGGCCGATGTCATCGCGTTGCGTAGGTTCGGCACGAAGTAGTAGATGCTGTGTTTATCGAGCGAGCGCTGCCGCAAAAGGCTTTCGTAGTGGGTGAGGCACCCCACGGCGACGACCGCCACGATGGTCTCGTCGAGTGCGGCGAGCCACCATGCACGGGTGCTACCCATGCTGAAGCCTGCCACGCCGATTGGGCCGATGTCATCGCGGCTGTGTAGATAGGCTAGCGAAATCAAGTCGTCGCGCAATATCATGCCCCATAGGGTTTGGCCTTCCCACAGGTATTTTTTGAACCAACTCATTTCTTCAGCGACACCGGTTTTAGATGGATCGTCGGGGCCGCGTCCCTGCCGTTCTTCGAAGCCGCGCACGTCGATGCACATCACCGCGAAACCCCGCGCCGTCAGGTCGTCTGCGGGGATGGTGCCCGTACTGGTACGTGGTTCGAAGAGTTCCCCTTTGCCGATGTCGTAGCGCGCGCCATGCGCATGGAGATACAGCACCGTTCGAAACGGTGGCTGTATATTTTTCGGTAGTAGTAGCACAGCAGGGATGGTTTCTGTGTGTACGGGTTCCAGCGCAAGCGCGATCCTTCGATACCCGAGTCGGTCGTGCTCGTTCACAATGTGTGCCGTGTGTGCTGTTGGTGGCATGTAGCCCAAACACGTGACGATATCATGCCGAACGCGTGCCCGCCTCACCGCCCACTCTGCTAGATTCATCGCGACACTCTCCGTGGAAACTCACCGATAGTTCCGGTAATCTAACGCACATCAAGAGGAATGGAAGCCGTAACATGTACCGTCAACTTGAAACCCAGCAGGATTTGGAGCGCGTCGTCGAATTGCAGGCGGCCATTTGGGGCACGCATGACATCGACATCGTGCCCGTACATATGCTTCGTGCAGTGGTCCATATGGGCGGTATGGTGCTCGGTGCTGAGGTCGACGGGACGCTCGTAGGCTTCGCCTATGCGCTCATTGCGCATCGCAACGACGAGTTTTTCCTGTGGAGCGAAATGGCGGGTGTTCACCCGGATCACCAGGCGCGAAAAATCGGCTTTGGTCTCAAACAGGCACAACGGCAATGGGCGCTCGAACACGGCTACGACCGCATCCATTGGACCTTCGACCCTATGCAGCGAAAAAACGCTAACTTCAACCTGAACTGGCTCGGAGCGCGTGCGGTGGGGTATTTCCCAAACTTCTACGGGCCAATGCTGGAGGGCATCAACGCGGGAATGGATACCGATCGCTTCGAGGTGAGTTGGCGGTTGCGCGATGATCATGTGCAGGTTCTTGCGGCAGGCCAGCAGCGGGAAACGTCGCACGACAACCTGGATGCCGAACCACTGCTGGCTTACCGTGAGGATGGGACGTTCGCGCAGGAGTCGATTCCGTCGCAGCGGGTGCACATCGCCGAGATACCCGCCGACGTGAACACACTGAAGCAGACATACAAATCCCTCGCGAAAGCGTGGCAGCGCTGCCTCCGAGAGACGATGATGAGCGCGCTCGAACACGGGTACCTGGTCACCGGGTTGGCTCACATCGATGATCGACACTGGTATGTGCTCGAAAAGTGACAATGCGCCCCGCTCATTTCTTCTACACAAGTGAAGCAGGTTGGCGCGCGATGATGGATTGGTACGATGCCGAACTTGCGCGCTTCGATTTTCCCTTCGAGCGGTTAACTGTGCGTACGCGCTTCGGCAACACGCATGTTCTGGCAGCCGGGTCGATTACTGCACCACCGCTGATGCTCGTGCACGGTACCAACACGAGTGCCGTCGGCTGGCGCGAGCAACTGCGCGGGCTGTCGTCGAATTATCGTGTGTACGCGCCCGATGTCATCGGTATGGCTGGGCACAGCGCGCCCGTTCGCCTGCCCTACGATGGCCCTGGCTATGCTCAATGGCTCACGGGTGTGTTGGACGGGCTGGGTATCGAGCGGGCCGCGTTGGTCGGCAGCAGCGGCGGTGGGCATTACGTACTCAAAACGGCCATCTGCGCACCGCGACGGGTACAATCCGTGGTTCTCATCAACCCGTGTGGGATCACGCGCTTCCGCTACCCCTATGACTTCTACCGCCCGGCCCTGGTGGCGAATACCATCGCGTGGATGAGTCGATTTTTTGCGCGCCGCAGCTTTGCGCGCTGGCTAGTCAGCCAGCAGTTGCCACCGAACGCGCTGCCCGATGACCACACGGTTCAACTTGCCTACCTGCTGCTGAAGCACTATCGACGCTACCGCCCACCGGGACCGTTACCGGCGCGTGATCTGATGAGCGTGGAGGCGCCGGTTCTGCTGTTGATGAGTGAGCATGAGCCGTTCTTTGATCCTCAAATGGTTATCGAAGTCGCGACGCGACTGCTACCACATGTGACCGGGTGCATTGTTCTCAATGCGGGGCACGACATCCACAAGGATCAACCGAAGGACCTGAATGCGAGGGTGGACGCCTTTCTTCAACAACATGAAGGGGTTCGGGCGTGAAAAATCTATCGATGTGGTGGGTGTTACCTGCGTTCATACTCCTTTGGTGGCTGGGCCTGCGTGGGCTAGATGCGGATACCTTCTCGCACGATGAAGTGCGCTCACTGATTGTCACGGGTGGGGCGCATCATGGCCCGGCACCCTGGCCCATCGAGATTGTGCGGCGCATCGAGGTGGGGTCACCGGAGCAGGCCTTTGGCTACTTTCTGGTGTTGGCCCCGTGGGGTGCACTTGCCGGCTGGACGGAGTTCGCATCGCGGAGTTTGTCGTTGCTGGTGGCGCTTACCGCGCTCGCGATGACATTCCGCATCGGCGATAGCCTGTTTGGTCGTGGTGCTGGCCTCAGCGCCGTGCTGATACTCGCCTCATCGGCATACTTCGTGAGCTTCGCGCACAAGCTTCGGGCCTTCACCTTCGTCGCGCTTGCAGTGACCCTGACAGTGTGGTGTTACTGGCGGGTGGTTTACGGGCGGCGGGGTTGGGCTTCGCAAATTGGCCTGGCTCTTGGTGGCGTAGGCCTCGTGTGGACACACTACTTCGGGGCGCTGTTGCTGCTGCCGATAGGGTTGTATCACGTGTTTGTTGCACCGAAGCATCGCTGGTGGTGGCGGCCAGTAATGTTGTTTGTGCCCGTCGCGCTGTCATTTTTGCCGCAGGCAGGGGTGTTCATGAGTGGCCTCGAAAACAGTAGCGCCAACGAGAGCCTACAGGCGCGTGCGTTATCGCCGGGCGGTGTTTTGGCTATCACTGTGCGCTACTTCGGCAACGGCTACGATACGTTCTTCTGGATGCTCATGATTTTGGGTGGTTTGGCCTTGCTGTTAAAGCGCAGTCAACGGCGCGAGGGGATTTACGTTTTGTTCCTTGCGGTGGGGATGCTGGCGACGTTGGTCGCCGCGAATGCCTTTGTCGGGGTTTTTACGGCGGATCGGGTGCGGTATCTGATGCCGCTGTGGCCGTTGCTGGGGCTAATCGGCGGTGTGGGCGTTGCAACTGTTGGCCGGTGGCAGCCTGCTACTGCACTACTCATCCTCGGGGTGTGGATGATGTTGGGCGTGCCGATGTCGCTCAGTGGGGACCTCATGCGCACCGAAGAGGGTGACGAACGCGCGAAGCTGCCGTGGCGCGAGATGATAGCCGAGGTGAGAACTCAGGGCCAACCCGGTGATTTGTTGCTGTATCATGGCTTTCACTCGAACGTGCACGGGCACTACACCCACGGCCTCGACTTTCCACGTATCATCATGCAGCCTATCGATGAGGAGGCGACCATGCGAGGTTACCTTCAGGATGTGAGGCGGGTATGGTATACCGCCGACCTGCGGATGCACATCGCGCATCAGTTCGATACCTTCCAGGCTGTGCTGCGTGATGAAGCCTTTATTCACTGCGAAACGCTGATGCAGGAGCCACTCATGCACCTCGATTTGTACGTGCGCTATGCGTCATACTGCCCCACCGATGCCAATATCGCGACATTTGGTGCAGACGTTCATCTCGCTGCAACCGAACCGCTGACCGTCTCTGATGGGGTGTTGGCAGTGCGCACGGGGTGGCGCATCGGCGTTAGCGTACCGTCGCAGGCGTTGTCGGTGAGCTTCCAAGTGCTGAGCGCGGATGGTGCGTTGGTGTCTCAGGCGGATGTGCCATTACCGAGAGGACCCTACGGTCCCCTCGATGTAACATTGACAGATTTACCGGATGACGATGGTCTTATGTTGCATGCCGTCGTTTACAACTGGCAAACAGGCGAACGGCTACCCACTGCCTCGGGCGATTCCGCGCTGCTGGGGGCGGTTACTCGGTGAGCACAACATCCATCTGCAAGTAATCTTCCCCGACGATGTCTTCCTCGTCGATTTCGAGGATGCGCAGCATCTCGCGAATACGGTCAGCTTTGTTCTCGGCATCGGTGCCAGACCACGTGCGGCTCTTGATCTCCAGGAAAATCTCGTCGATTTGTGGCTTTAGCACCCGGTCCATATTGATGTAGAAGCGCACACCCTGGTAGTCGATGTGCCAGCGCTGGCGATCCTTGTTCAGTTCGTACTCGTGTGGCGCCTGGAAGAACTCTCGGTAGAAGCGCAGTGGATGGTCGGCATCTGCAATGAACCGGCTGTGCGACAGCAAAATCATCGACTCGAAATCGCGTTCCTTGCGCGGCTCGGTGTACGTCAAACGCGAGCGTACCGTGCTGACTTCGCCGCGCTCGTTCATTTTGTCGTCCTCGCGGTAGCGAACCACGCCCCGCTTGGGGTCGTCGAAGGTAAAGTAGGTATCGAATTGGCGGTAATGCACCGATTTCACCACCTCGACATCGGGGTGATCCAGCAATTCTTCGATGGCGGATGGGTTCCGCACGATGGCCTTTACCTGCACCTCGAAGCTCTCGCCGCGCGACAGCCCGCCACTGATAGCTGCCAGCTTGCTGAGCAAGTCCTCCTCGCGTGCGCTGAGGAACTCATCGACACGCCGAGCATAGGCCGCAGCTTCCTCGCGAATGCTTTCCGTATCGACTGTGAGTAATTTACGGTCACGCATCAGCCATTTACCGTTGCAAATCGTGTGGGCGACATCGCTGCTTTTGGCAGCGTACACAAGTTGCGAGTAAGCCGCATCTGGGTTAAGGTCGAAGTGCGGGATGTTGTGCAGCGGGTTGGCATCCACAATGATGATGTCGGCGCGCTTCTTCACTTCCAGGCTACCAGTCACATCGTCCAGATACAGCGCTTCGGCACCCCGGCGTGTCGCCGAGAGCAACGCCTCGCGGGCCGGGAAGGCCGTGGGGTCCATCGTCTGGGTTTTGGCGAGCAAAGCGGCAAGTCGCATCTCTTCGAACATATCGAGGTCGTTGTTGCTTGCAGGGCCATCGGTGCCGATGCCGACGATGATGCCCTCTTGCTGCATCCGTGCGACCGGCGCGATACCGCTCGAGAGCTTCAGGTTGGCCGATGGGCAGTGCGCGACGCGCACCCCGGCCTTGCTCATCTGGCGCATTTCGCTCTCGTTGACGTGCACGCAGTGGGCTGCGAGCACTTTGGCCTTCAGCACGCCGAGGGACTTCAACCAGCGTACGACCGTTTGCCCATAATCGCGAACATTGTTGTCCTGTTCGAGTTTTGTCTCAGCGATATGTGTCACCAGCGGAACATCGTACTGCATGGCGAGTTGGGCGCACCGGGTCAGGGTGCTATCGGTGTTGGAATACGGTGCGTGGGGTGCAACCGCAGGCGTGATGAGCGGGTGCCCGCGCCAGCGCTCGATGAATTGGCGCGTGTAGGCGAGGCTATCTTCGTAGGTTTCGGCGTCGGGTGCGGGGAACTTGAGCACGGTTTGTCCAAGCACAGCTCGCATCCCGGCGTCGGCAGTCGTCGAGGCGATGTCTCCCTCGAAGTAGTACATGTCGGCGAAGGTGGTCACGCCGCCTTTGATCATTTCGGCACAGGCAAGTTGTGTGCCCAGGCGCACGAATTCCTCATTCACAAATTCGCGTTCGGTGGGCATGATGTAGCCCATCAGCCATACATCGAGCCGCAGGTCGTCCGCTAGGCCACGTAGTAGCGTCATGGGGACGTGTGTGTGGGCGTTGATAAGCCCCGGCAAGATGTACTGTCCGGTGCAGTCGATGGTTTCGGTGGCGCTAAATTCCGCCTCGACCTCAGTGCGTGGCCCGACGGCAACAATGAGGTCGTTCTGGATTGCTACCGCACCGCCTGCAATGATGTCCATAGTTTCGTTCATGGTGATGACGGTGCCACCACGCAAGATCAAGTCTGCTTGTTCCACGATTTCCCCTCCACGTCAGGCTACCAAAAACGAAGGCCCTGATTTAGCCTAAAGTTGCGTCATTATATCGCTATCACTACGCTTGATCTAGCTATTTGGACTTATACGGGCGGGGGCCATGCGTCGCTTATTTCAACGAATCGACCAGACATTACTCCAGAGTATCGAAGCGGGGCTGCTGGGCCTGTTCTTCGTACAGGGTATTCGTTATCTCATCGGCGCGTATTACAGCCGCATCGCGAGTGCATCCATCACACGTTTGCTGGACGAAGCGACACTCGCCAGCATCGCCGAGATACCGGGGGTGGTGTTGCCGCAAGTCGTCAACAGCGAAGTGATGTTTCTGGTGTACATGCTTGCCCTGCCGCTGCTCACGCTGATTTTGGGGCGCTTTCGTGTATTGTTGATCGTCGGCGTGGTGTTAACGGCTGGCGGGCGCACGCTGATGGTGGCGGGTACACAAATCACCCCCGCGATGGCCGCCGCGCTCACGGTCGGCGGCGGGCTGTTTTACATCGCGATGGTTTTACGGCACCGTCCGCGCGCGTTCCCGTATTTGATGATTCTTGGCATCGGGGTCGATCAGATCATTCGTGCAGTGGGCAGCACCACCGACCCGACGCTGTCGCCCGCATTCTACAATGCGCAGTTAGGGCTTGCTGGCGCCGCCTTGCTCCTGAGCCTCATCAACCTCAGTGCACAGTCTGGGCGAGGTCGCAACGGGCTAATGACCTTCTGGGGCGGGTTAAGTTTCGGCGCACTGTTGTTCCTCGAACTTGCGCTGTTAGCGCTCCCCAACGCCATCGTGGGCCGTGCAGGCATCGACGACTACGCAACAATAGCACCAGCCGTGGTCATCGCTACACTGTTACCGATTGTCCCGTGGGTGCGAGGGCGTGCCCGAAATTTCATCAGCCTGTTCGATGCCAGCGTGCATGGGTGGGCGTGGTTGCTGATGCTGGCGCTCTTGTTAGTCCTTGGCACGCGGGTGCCGGGTGTTGCTGCTGCGGTTGCCCTAGTGGTGGCACAGTTCGTTGCGAGCATGATCTGGTGGTGGTTGGTGCGCCCACAGTCCGAGAGCGAAGGTAACGTCACGGGCCTGTGGGTTGTTATGGGTACGCTAATCTTCGGGTTGCTCATCATCGCAGACATCTTCACTTACGAGTACGGCTATGTGCGCGGTTTCGTCCCAGAACTTGCAGCGCTGAACAACATCGTGCTGCCCCTGTTGCGCGGTTTCCGTGGACTCGGTTTCGCCGTGTTGCTGCTGGCGGCCCTGTTAGCCGCACTCCCGATGATCCAAACCCAACGGCGGATTCCGTGGCAAGGTGGCAAACTCGTCCCATCGATTTTTACGGGCTTGGTGGTCATCGGTGCGGGTTTGGGTACGGCACAAGCCGCGCGTCCGGTCGTCATTTTCCCGGTGACGGGCGTCGATAGCATCCGCGTGGGGACGTACAACATCCATGGCGGGTATAGCGAGTTCTATAACTTCGACCTCGAAGCGCTCGCGCAAACCATCGAGCAGAGCGGTGCCAATGTGGTGTTACTGCAAGAGGTAGAAACCGGACGCCTGACCAGCTTTGGGGTCGACCAGGCGTTGTGGTTGGCGCGGAGGCTTGGCATGGATCGGCGCTTTTACCCCACGAACGAGGGTTTGCAGGGCCTCGCAGTGCTCAGCAACGTCGAAATCGTCTTCGATGATGGCGAATTACTTGCGAGTGTCGGCCAGCAGACGGGTTTGCAGCGTGTACAGGTTCGGGCCGACGGCAACGTGATCGTGACGATTTACAACACCTGGCTGGGCCTGCTGCTCGAGAGCATCGGCGACCGCACCATCGAAGAGCAGGAACAAGACCAGCAGCAACAACTCAACGACATTATTCGCATCATCAACCAGCACCACCCGAACCGCCAACTCGGGCGGACGGTTGTTGGTGGCACGTTCAACAATATTCCCGATTCACCGCTGGTACAGCGTATGGTGGATTTAGGGTTTAGCGACCCGTTCGCAGGTTCCCCCATCGAGCGCTCGGCGACACTCTCGCGGTTGGGCCTTAACGCACGGGTCGACTACCTTTGGCTATACCCTGAAATCGCCGATGGGGTGGGTGTGATGGACACCCGTGCCAGCGATCATCGGATGGCGTTCGTCAACATTCGGCTGAGCACTGCACCGCCTGCGCAATAGTAATCAACCAAGACCCTACGTGGAGGGGGTTTCCTCTGCCTGAGTTTGTTCGAGTTCTGGCTGGCTCTCGCGGATGATGCGCAAGGCATCGCGGGCGGCGGCTTGCGCTGCGGTACGTTTGCTCCGTCCAACACCGCGCCCGGCAGTATCTTCCTCGATGGAAACCTCAACCACGAACTCCTTGTGGTGATCCGGTCCAGATTCCTCGACCGTGCGGTACGTCGGTGTGACGCCGTGGTGGCCCTGGCTCCACTCTTGCAGGAGTGTGCGCGCATCGCGATGCAGCGACTCGCGCAGGACGCGCTCTAGCTGTACATCCAGCTTGGGTATAACGAACTCACGCACCGCATCGAGGCCCTGATCCAGGTACAGGGCGCCGACGAGTGCCTCGAAGGCTGCGCACAGGTTGGATGACCGCTCGCGCCCACCGCTGTTTTCCTCTCCTTTGCCCATGCGCAGCGTCTCGCCGAGTTCACACTCCACCGCGAGGTCTTTGAGGGCTTCGGTGCGCACCAAAGCCGACCGCAAGCGCGTCAGGCGGCCTTCGGAGCTATCGGGATAGCGACGGTAGAGCATATCGCCGGTGAGGAAGTTCAGCACGGCGTCGCCGAGGAATTCCAACCGTTCGTTGTCTAGGATGTCGCCCTCGTTTTCGTTTGCATACGAGCGATGGGTCATCGCCTGCGTTAGCAAGTCTTCGTCGTGGAATGTCAGAGCGAGCCGAGCCTGCAAGCCCGCTACATCGACGACATCGCGGTTGCTTTCGCTGTTTGTAGTCTCTTCGGGCATGTCAGCTTCGGTCTTCTGGTGTTGGGATGTAGCCACCCTCGACCCAACTTTGTCCATCGGGGCCGACCTCCCTCTTCCACACCGGGACGATTTCCTTCAGGCGGTCGATGCCGTAACGCGCGGCCTCGAAGCAACCCTGGTCGCGATGACCCGATGAGCACGCGATCAATATCGTGTTTTGGCCGACGGTTAGCTTGCCGACGCGCTGCACGATAGCAATCCCCTGCACAAGCGGCCACTGTTCACGGATTTCCTCCGCGACTTGTTTCATTTTTGCGATCGCCATCGGCTCGTAGGCTTCGTATTCCAGGTGAGTTGTGTTTTGTATGGGGCCATCCCCCTGCTGTGTTTGGCCGCGCACCATCCCACTGAAGACGCAAACCGCGCCGGTGGCGGGCGTCGTTACATACTCGACGATGGCATCGTGGTTGAGTGGTTGGTCGTCCAAGCGAAATAGGTCCGGCTTCGCGTCGGCATTGCCTCCACTCACTGGTGGGAAGAATGCGATCTTATCCCCATGGCGCACGGTGTCCTCAGCGAAGGCATACTCCTCGTTGACCGCGGCAATCGCCGCGTCGATATTTGCCTTTATCGGTGGGAATTTCTCGGTTAGCCCCACCCGTACATCGGCCACGGTCGCCTCGTCGCCGGGTAGCGTCAGCTTGATTTTGCCCTGGCCGGCTATCTGCTTGAGTGTTGCGAACAGCAGCACGTTAACTTCCATTGTCAGTCTCCTCCGCGATGTAATCGCCACTTTTGCCGCCGCGCTTTTCTACGAGACGAATGTCACCGATGCGCATGCCTCGGTCCACGGCCTTGGCCATATCGTAAATCGTGAGGGCAGCCACACTTACAGCAGTGAGGGCTTCCATTTCGACGCCGGTTTTGCCGGTGGTTTTCGCGGTGCCTTCCAGCAGCACGGCATGTTGTGTCTCGTCGAGCGTCATCACGACGTCCACCTTAGTTAGTGGAAGCGGGTGGCATAGCGGGATCAGATCGGCGGTGCGTTTCGCCGCCATAATGCCTGCGATCCGCGCTATGGTGAGTACATCGCCCTTTTTGATCTGCCCATCTCGGATGAGTTTAAGCGTTTCGGGCTGCATGTAAACCGCGCCGCGTACAACTGCGATGCGGCTGGTATCGGGTTTGTCGCCCACATCGACCATGCGGGCGGCTCCGTGTTCATCTAGGTGGGTTAATTCACTCATGGCCTGTCATAGAAATCCCTTGGTGGCGAGCATTATAGTTCATGTAACCTTGTTTTGGGGTATGCAGCCCATTATACTTTTCCTAGATTCACGATTTCAGGGAGTTTTCCGCATTGGGTCTCTTTCGCAGCGGACTATCAAAAACACGCAATGGCTTCTTCGGGCGCATCTCGCAGATGCTCGGTACCACCGACATCGACGACGAGACCTGGGAGGACATCGAAACGCTGCTGATTCAGGCGGACCTTGGCGCGCAAACCACTATGCGCGTAATCGATGAAGTACAGGAACGCGTCCGTAAAGAGGGTGTTGGGTCGCAAGAGGGTGCGCGCGAGATTCTCAGGGAGACGTTGCGCGGTCTTGTCGATGCGCCACCGCCGCTGAACATAGGAAATCGTATGCTGTCGGTGATTCTGGTTGTAGGGGTTAACGGCTCTGGCAAAACCACATCGATAGCCAAGATGGCGAACCGCTTCAAGAATGAGGGGCGCAACGTCATCATTGCGGCGGGCGACACTTTCCGTGCGGCAGCCATCGAGCAGTTGCAAACGTGGGGCGAACGGCTCGACATCCCGGTAATTGCCAACAAGGCCAATGCCGATGCCGCCGCGGTTGTGTTCGACGCAACCTCGGCAGCACGCGCCCGCAAGTGCGATACCCTCATCATCGACACGGCTGGCCGTTTGCACACCAACTACAATCTCATGGAAGAACTGGCGAAGATTCGCTCGGTGAGCGCGAAAACCGTACACGAGGCCCCTCACGAGGTACTGCTGGTGCTCGACGGTAACACCGGACAGAATGCACTCCAACAGGCGCAGAAGTTTCGCGAGGTGGTGGACGTAACTGGTGTCATCGTCACCAAGCTGGACGGCACTGCCAAGGGGGGGATGGTATTCGCCGTGTTCAACGAACTGCAACTGCCCGTTCATTTCGTTGGGCTTGGCGAAGGGGTTGACGACCTCGCCCGCTTCGACCCCGACGAGTTTGTGAACAGCCTGTTCGACGAGAACTGACTACCCCACGACGAACAATTGAAGAAGGGAGGTGCGGCGACAGCGTCATGGGTCGCCCATTTTGTGTTATGGATAGCATCACAACTCAACTAGCGGAACTCAAAGAAAAGGTCGATGGCCTTACGCGCCGCCTCGACATCGAGGGGAAGGCGAAACACCTCGCCGAGATGGAGCAGCAGGCATCGGCACCCGACCTGTGGGATGACCCGGAGGGTGCCCAAAAGCTCATGCAGAATATGTCTCGGCTGAAGGGCGAAGTCGAGCGCTGGCAGAAGCTCAGCGGGCGCGTCAACGATGCCCTGGAACTGGCCGAACTCGCAGACGACGATAGTATGCGTGCTGAGCTAGACGCTGAACTCGAAGCCATCGCCAAGCAAACCGAGAAGATGGAGCTAGAAGTCGTCTTCGGCGGTTCTTACGATGACGCGCCCGTGATTTTCTCCATCCATGCCGGGGCAGGCGGCACCGATAGCCAGGACTGGGCCGAAATGTTGGAGCGAATGTATTTACGCTGGGCCGAGGGCAACGGCTACAAGGTGGAAATTATTGATCGTAGCGAGGGTGAAGAGGCGGGCATCAAGAGCGTGACGATTAGCATCCGCGATGGTGACTACCCCTATGGCTACCTGCAAAGCGAACAGGGGGTGCATCGCCTGGTACGCATCAGCCCGTTCGACAGCGCAAGCCGCCGACACACGGCTTTTGCCAAGGTCGAAATGTCGCCGGATATTCAGGATGATATCGAAATCGAGATCGACCCGAACGATATTCGTGTGGACACGTTCCGCGCGGGTGGCGCGGGCGGGCAGCACGTGCAGAAGAACGACACGGCTGTTCGCATGACGCATGTCCCGACTGGCATCGTGGTGAGTTGCCAGAACCAACGCAGCCAAACGCAGAATCGTGAGCGCGCACTGCAAATCCTCAAGGCGCGCTTGTTCGAAACCGAGCGTAAGAAGCAGGAGGCTGAACTTGCGGCCCTCAAGGGTGAGAATGTCGACGCTGGATGGGGTAACCAGATTCGCTCCTACGTGCTACACCCGTACACGATGGCGAAAGACCACCGCACCAGCTATGAGATGGGTAACGTCAACGCCGTGCTCGATGGCGACTTGAACGGGTTCATGGAAGCGTATCTGCGTGCTCAATTAGAGAACATGGGTTCCTAAGCATAGCGCTTCGCCATTTTGTGGTATACTTCTACGCGTAGGAGCAGGTTTGCCTACCCAATAAAGCAAAAACACACTCACCAAGCGGTTTGCCGAATGACGGGAAAACCGCTGTTTATGCTTGACATTACGCTAACCTACCCTTATACTACAGTTTACTGTGTACGAAGTAACGGAAAATTCATCTTCGAGATCAACGCAGCGCCAAGCGGTAGGCAATGCCAACTTGGACGCTGTGTGTTGTGCTCTTAGGTGTCTTTAACCCCACGTCAGGCAACGGCTGAGTCAGCCACCTCTTCTCACAACGCTTAGGAGGAACCGCCTTGGAGGCGAAAGATTTTAGCGCCCTACGCATCAGCCTGGCTTCACCCGACCAAATTCGGTCCTGGTCCTACGGTGAGGTCACGAAGCCGGAAACGATCAACTATCGTCGTTTGCGCCCGGAGAAGGATGGTCTCTTCTGTGAGGCGATTTTCGGACCGACCAAGGATTACCAGTGTTACTGTGGCAAATACAAGAATATCCGTTATAAGGGTATCGTCTGCGATAAGTGCGGCGTCGAGGTTACGCGCGCCTCAGTTCGCCGCGAGCGCATGGGGCATATCGAACTGG
>CAYSVE010000077.1:0-13294 GCA_964434365.1 uncultured Anaerolineaceae bacterium
GCTGGCGTCCGGTGTATTCGGGGTCGTGGGAGGGTTGGCAGCGTGGCAGGGCCTGTACGTGGTGGCCTTCATAATGTGGCTGGTCAACCGCGTGCTCGATGGCCTCGATGGCACCGTCGCCCGGCGCTACGACAAACAAAGCGACCTCGGCGCGTACATCGACATCATGGTCGACAACACCGTCTACGCCTTCATCCCACTCATGTTGACGCTGGGCCAACCCACGGCGGCCAACTTCACGGCGCTGGGCTTCCTGTTCGCGAGCTTCTACATCAACAGCGCGTCGTGGATGTACCTGTCGTCGCTGCTGGAAAAACGGAAAAGCGGCGCGTCGGCCTACGGCGAGATGACGAGTGTCACCATGCCCGGCGGCATCATCGAGGGTACGGAAACGATTTTGTTTTACACCCTGTTTCTCCTGCTACCGAACTTCATCGCCCCACTTTTTGCCGCGATGGGCGCCCTGGTCCTCATGACCGTCGCTCAGCGCGTGGTGTGGGCGACCAAGCATCTGTAAACCAAGTGTACGAGTAAAGGAACCGAAATCATGGCGAATACACAGGTCAGCACCCAAGCAGCGGGTAACCCCGTCGTCAACTGGATCAAAGGGCATGTGCCGCAAATCGGCGCGGTGGTCTTCTGGCTGTTGCTGGTGGGCGGGGCACTGCTCTACCGCGAGGCGAACGACCTCACCTTCCCCGAACTGGCGCGTCAGTTCGAGAGCTTCATCGCGGATACGTGGTACGGGCCGCTCATCTACGTGCTGGTGTACTTCCTGCGCCCACTGATTTTGTTCCCGGCGTCGCTGTTGAGCATCATGGCCGGTAACATCTACGGGCTGTGGTGGGGGCTTTTCTGGGGCCTCATTGCAGGCACCGTCTCCGCGATTATCCCGTACCTGGCGGGGCGCTGGTTCAGCGCTAGCGTGGAAGAAGAAGACGAAAGCGGTGAAAAGAAGAATCCGCTTCAGCGCTTTGTGGCCCTGCTTAAGCAGAATCCGTTCCAGGCCGTGCTAACGATGCGCCTGCTCTTCCTGCCATACGACGCCGTGAGCATCCTCGCGGGCAGCATCAAGGTGCCGTTCCTCATCTTCTTCCTGGGTACGCTGGCGGGCAACATCCCCGGCTCGATCCCGTTCGTGTCCTTTGGCGCAAGCGTGACGGGCGACATCTACAGCGGCGAGGTCAACCTCGACTGGCGCGTGCTGGCGTTCTCGCTGACGGTGCTCGTGCTGAGCATCGCGTTCTCGCGCTTCCTCAAGCGCTTCGACCCGGCTAACAAGGTCAAAAACGAAGAAGCCACAGCAGAATAGACTTCGCGCCACTGCGCACATCGTGGTGGGGTGAAGCCATGCCTCACCCCAGCACCGGCCCCGCCACGTGCATGCCTACGCTTCGGCGGGTTCGGTCTCTGCCTCACCCGCTTTTTGCGGTTCGGGGATGCGGTTGCCACCTTGGAAGCCGAGCATCCAACCGGGGTACTCCGGCGGGAGGGCACTCACCTCGTCGAGGCGCTTGAGTTGGTCCTCCGTCAGCTTAAGCGACGGAGCCAGCAGATTATCCTCAAGCTGGTCCATGCGCTTGGCCCCGATAATTACGGTCGTCACGGCCTTTTGGTGCAGCAGCCACGCCAACGCCACCCGCGCGACGGTTGTGCCGGTTTCTTCGGCGACTTCACGCATCACGTCCACACAGTCGAAGGCGCGATCCTTATTGATGGGTGGGAAGTCGAAATCGACGCGGCGCGACCCTTCCGGCCCACTGCCATCGCGGTTGAACTTGCCGCTGAGGATACCGCCCGCTAACGGACTCCAGACCATGAGACCCACCTGCTGATCGTCGAGCAACGGCATCACCTCGCGTTCGAGGTCGCGGCCTGCGATCGTGTAGTAGCTCTGGATGCTCTCGAAGCGGGTGAGCTTATCGCGCTCGCTGATACCGAGGGCCTTCATCAACTGCCAAGCGGCCAGGTTGCTCGCACCGATGTAGCGCACCTTGCCGCTCCGCACAAGGTCATCGAGCGCGCGCAGCGTTTCATCGAGGGGTGTTTCGGCATCGAAGCCGTGAATCTGGTACAGGTCGATGTAGTCGGTATCGAGGCGGCGCAGGCTGTCCTCGACGCTGTTCATGATGTGGTGACGCGAGAGGCCAACCGCGTTGGGGTCTTCGTACATGCGCCCGCGCACCTTCGTCGCGATGACGAGGTCGGCCCGGTTATGATTTCTGAGCGCCTTGCCGAGCAGCGTCTCAGATTCGCCGAAGGAGTAAACATTGGCGGTGTCGATGAAGTTGATCCCCGCATCGATGGAGCGGGCGACAATCTCGTCGACAAGCTCCTGGCCCTGCTGGCCGATTACCGTCCAGAAGCCCTTGCCCCCGAACGTCATCGTGCCGAGGCACAATTCACTCACGTACAGGCCGGTACGGCCCAGTGGACGATAGCCCATTTCGGTCATGGTTGGCACTCCTCTTCCTGAAGATACATGTCGATTTTGCGATCGATCACGGCGAGGTTCGCACACAACTCGTCGATTTGAGCCTGCACCCGCTGGCGATGCGCCTGCAAGAGCGCACATCGCTCGGGCGTGGTGTCGTCGCCGCTGCGGTACAAGGCGACGAAGTATTGCATCTCGCGGATGGGCATCCCGGTGGTGCGCAGCTTCATCAAAAAGTCGATGCGGTCGACGTCGTACGCGGTGTACCGGCGGTGGCCATTGGTGTCGCGCTGGACGCCATCCAACAGGCCCTCCTGCTCGTAGTAGCGTAACGTGTACGTGCTCAGGCCGGTGCGTTCTGCCATTTGTTTGATCGATAGCGTATTCATGTTCGTAGTCTATCCCTTCGAGTGTACTCGAAGTCAAGAGCATAACACATCGCAAACTCGTGGTGCTCTTCGTCACCCAAAACTGTGCATTTATGATACGATGCATACGAATGCACTTGTGCGATAATTACAAAAAAGGAGCCTTGATAATCATGCTGATGTTGTCGCCCCACCGCCCGATTGCCCTCTGGGTGCTGATTGCCCTGCTTATCGTCCTGGGCCTGAGTGGCCTCAGCGGCGGCTACACGCTCATCAACGATATTTACGGCGGCGCGTTGGGCCTCTCGCCGCAGATGCTCGACGGGTCGCCTTTCGTCAATTTTTTGATCCCCGGCCTGTATCTGTTTGCCGTTCTCGGCATTTGTCCGCTGGTGCTGAGCGCTGCGCTGCTGCTCAAACCACGTGTGGACGCCTTCGCACGGACGGAGCGCCGATTGCACAAACACTGGACGTGGCTCGGTGTCGTGTTCGTCTCGGTGGCACTGTTGGCGTGGTTGCTGGTGCAACGGCTGATCGTCGGATTCCATTGGTTGCAGGTGCCGTTTTTGTTTGTCGGGCTGGGCCTACTACTCACCGCGATTTTGCCGGAAGTCCAACGTAATTATATGCGCTGATCGCGTGCGAAACCGCGCACTGCTGGGGTACCATCGCCCGTGTTTGTGACGACCACCACAGGATACCCCACCTATGAACACACTCTTCGTCGTAAGCGGCGGCGACGCCCCCGGCATCAACACGGTGATTGCGCGCTACCTCGCCCTGTCAGACAAAACCGATACCGTGCTCGGTGTACAGGGCGGCTTCGCCGGGCTGCTGGCGGGCAACATCACCCCACTCACCGAGCGTGCCGTCGGCCCGGTCGCCGGGCTAGGCGGCAGCACCCTCGCGAGTAGCCGCGAACCTGTCCTCGCAGCCGATGACGCCGAGGCGCGCCTAACGGCCATGCTGGAAAAGCATCACGTCGACAATGTGCTGCTGTTCGGCGGCGATGGCTCGCTCAAATACACCCTCCCCCTGCTGAAACAATGGGGCGTGCCGGTCATCGGCCTCCCAACAACCATCGACAACGATGTCGCCGGCACCGACCGCACGCTTGGCTTTGATAGCGCGGCGAACTACGCCTATCAGGCCATCGAGGGGGTGCTGGCGACGGCTCGCGCGCTGCCGGGGCGCATCTTCCTCGTGGAAACACTCGGCGGCGATACCGGCTACCTCGCGCTGGAAATCGCACTCGGTGCCGGGGCGCACATCGTGCTCGTACCAGAGTACGACTACGACGATGACTGGTTCGCAGCACGCCTCAAAGCGTCCATCGAGGCGCACGGCCACGCGCTGACGGTGCTCAGCGAAGGCGTGAAGAAAATTCCGCAAATGCCAGAGTTGATCCCCGCGAAAACTAGCATTCGGCTGCGCTACACCAAGCTCGGCCACGCCCAACGCGGCGGGCATGTGACCCACCTCGACCGGCGGTTGGCCCTCGACATGGCACGCATCGCACTCGACGAGTTCCGTAAGGGCACCACACTCGGCACGATCATCGTGCGCGGCGAGCAGACAATGCTCTACCCCGATGACCTCAGCGGCTTCGAACTCTCACCACCGAACCGCACACACTACGAGTTCGTCAATGGCCTGTAGCCACGAGAATAGATATAGACGATAGTACGGAGGAAGAAAGCGATGAAGCATAAAACCCTAGAATATTACCTGCAACTGCCCTACACCATCGAACTTATCCCCGATGAGGACGGTGTATGGTTCGCGCAAGTTCTACTACCGAAGGGATGCATGACACAGGGTAGCACTCGCGAGGAAGCCCTAACCATGTTGGATGAGGCGAAAGAACTGTGGCTCGAAACGGCACTTGCGGAAGGTATCGACATCCCTGAGCCGGTCACGGTGTGATATGAAACCGGTTAGGCCCATTTACGATTATCGCGGGTGTAAAATTATTGTGGGGTTTGTAAATTGTTTTAGCGTTTCGCTTGACCGATCCCCGAATTTCCGGGCACTGTAGTAGCGACCGACCTACACTTACAGGGATAGGAGTTGAGCAGTGTTCAATAAACGTCGCACGAAACAGTTCTGGCTACGGCTGGGGAATCTGTCGGCAATCGGCGCGGTCATCATGTTGACGATGGCGGCAGTGTCGGCGCAAGACAACATCAACCTTATGATGCTGCCCGTCGGGGATGGGCAACTCAGCACCACGACGCCCGCCGTTGGCTCCGTTTTCTCGTGCACGGTGCCGCGTGGCGGCGGGGGCGCATCGGCAGCCGGGCCGTGGTTCAGCGCAGATATGACCACCTTCGACCTCACGGCCAAGGCGTTGGTCGATGGCGCGGTGGCGTGGAACGGCACCTGCGACATCACGCTGACGGGCGATACACGGATACTCAGCGGCAACGGTCTGCCCATCGACGATACGACTGGCACCTACCCCATCGCCCAAAACGACGACGCCTATCCGTACGACCGCAACCCCAATTCGATTGCTGCGCAGGTGATTTCGGTCGAAGTGCCCACCAACCCGACTGTCGCGGCGCAGGCCTCCTGCCTACAACTCGGTGGAATCGGCGTGTTACTCTCCGGCGTGCAACTCTTCAATGCGCTCGATGGCGAGGGACGTGATGCGGTCGCGTGGGAAACCCAGGACGGCTGCCAGGGCCACCCAGAGCGCAATGGCGCGTACCACTACCACAACCTCTCGACTTGCGTGACCGAAAACGAAGACGGCGTCGGCCACTCGGAACTTGTGGGTTACATCTACGACGGCTTTGGCCTGTACGGCCACTACGGCGAAAACGGCGAAGTCGTCACGAATGCGGACCTCGACACGTGCCACGGGCACACGCATATCATCGAGTGGGATGGGCAAACGGTGGAAATGTATCATTACCACGCGACATTCGAGTATCCCTATACGGTCGGTTGCTACCGGGGCACACCGGCTGAGGGCATCGGCCAAATGATGGGCAGCCCAGGCGGCAATCAACAGGGGCCGCCGAACGGCCAACCGCCGCAAGGTGGTGGCAATAGCGGGCCGCCGCGTGGTGGCGGAAATGGCAGTCCACCCCCGCAAGGTGGCAGTAACGGGGGGCCACCCCCTCGGCAGGGATAACCCCTACATGTTTTTTAGCCACCGCCCCACGACTTTCCCCATGCCAAGGTCCTGTGGGGCGTAGCCCAGTTTTTCGTACATGCCGACGGCGGCGTCGGTGAACAGGTAGACGTGTTGCCCGGCCAGTTGCGTCTCCGCGAGCGCCATCATCTGCCGGGCGATACCCTGCCCGCGATACGGCTTGTACGTCCACACATCGACGATGTAGGCATTGCACACCCCATCGGTGAGCACACGCACCGTGCCGACCACCCCACCATCGGCGAAGGCCAGCACGACGATGTCGGTGTTCAAAAACGCCGCCTTGTACTGCTACAGCGTGCGCCCGTTATGGAAGTCGTCTTCGATGAACCGACCACGCAGTTGCACCCAGTTCAGGCCGTCGCAGCCGATTTGTAGCTGAACCTCGGCCATGCCCTAACTCCCCGTCTCTTCGATGTCGAACAACAACTCGAACAACACGGCGGCCTCGTCGGTACCGGCCCCATCTTCGAGGATGCGAATCGCGCGGGTCACAGCCCGGCGCAGCTCGTGCAACTGCTCCAACGAGACCGTGCCGCGCACACCGAACTTCGGCACCGAGGTGGCGTGCTCTGCAAGGTAGACACCCTGCGGCAACCCCACACTGATTGTGGCGGTGTTGTCCTCGGCTTCGGTTTCGTCGAGGGCGGGGTAACACGTCAACTCGATGTTGATCGTCTCCTGGTAGCGTTCGTCTTCCATGCGGTGCGTAACCTCCTCAAAGCAAAACGGGCCGGGATGACCTCCCAGCCCGTGAAATATCGATACGCGGGGCGGGCGAGGCTCACTGCGTCTCGCCTACGCCCCTACGAGGCGTCTGGCTAATCCTCCAATGTGGAGAGGTCGCCGACCGGGAGGCCTTGTGCCTGCGCCTTCAGCACGCGCCGCATGATCTTGCCAGAGCGCGTCTTGGGGAGCTTATCCACAAATTCGATCTTCGCCGGGACGGCAATCGGGCCGACTTCCTCGCGAACGTGTGCCTTCAACTCTTCGACGAGGGCGTCGCTACCTTCCATGCTCGCGTTGAGGATGCAGTAGGCATACACCACATTGCCCTTGAGTTCATCGGGCACGGCGATAACCGCCGCTTCGGCAACGTCGGCGTGGCTCACAAGGCCGCTTTCGATTTCGGCGGTGCCAAGGCGATAGCCGCTCACCTTGATCACGTCGTCGATGCGACCGATGATCCAGAAGTAGCCGTCTTCGTCCTTGCGGGCGCTGTCGCCCGCGAGATACCAGCCCTGCTCCTTGTACTCGCTCCAGTACTGAGCCACATAGCGGTCCGGGTCTCCGTAAACCGTGCGCAGCATCGACGGCCACGGGCGCTTGAGCACCAGCTTACCCTCTTCGCCGGGGGCGCAGGAATTCCCCTCTTCGTCTACCACATCCACCTCCTGGCCGGGGAAGGGACGTGTCGCGCTACCGGGCTTCAGGCCGACCGAGGGCAGCGGCGTAATCACGAAGCCGCCGGTTTCGGTCTGCCACCACGTATCCATGATGGGGCAGCGCTCCTTACCGACGACCGTGTGATACCACTTCCACGCCTCCGGGTTAATCGGCTCACCGACCGACCCCAGCAAACGCAAGCTGCTGATGTCGTGGCGCTCTACCCACGCATCACCGAAGCGCATCAGGCCGCGGATGGCCGTCGGCGCTGTGTAGAGGATCGTGATGCCGTACTTTTCGACCAGACGCCACCACCGGTCAGGGTATGGGTACGTCGGCGCACCTTCGTACATGATGCTCGTCGCGCCCAAAATCAGTGGTGCGTAGACGATGTAGCTGTGGCCGGTGATCCAACCGGGGTCGGCGGCACACCACCAGCGGTCCTCATCCTTGATGTCGAACACCCACTCCAACGTAGTAGAGGTGTACACCTGATACCCACCGTGCGTGTGCAGCACGCCCTTCGGCTTGCCGGTGGTGCCGCTGGTGTAGAGGATGAACAGCGGGTCTTCGGCATCCATGACTTCGGTTTCGCAGTACGGGGTGGCGATGGGCAGGCCCATGAGGTCGTGCCACCAGTAGTCGCGTCCCTGCTCCATGTTGACGTCGTGCTCGGTGCGCTTGTAGCAAATCACCGTTTGCACGATAGGCGAGCGGCGAACGGCCTCGTCGGCGATGTCCTTCAGCTTGATGATTTTGCCGCGCAGCCACGCCCCGTCGCACGTGACCAGCACCTTGCTTTTCGCGTCTGCGATGCGGTCGGCCAGGGCCTGGTCGCTAAACCCACCGTACACGACGCTGTGCATCGCGCCGACCTTGGCGCAGGCCAGCATCGCGATCATCAACTCGGGAACACGGCCCATGTAAATCGTGACGGTGTCGCCCTTCTTCACGCCCATGCTGCGCAGCACATTCGCGAACTTATTCACCTCCTGGAACAACCGCCAGAAGGAGTACGTGCGCTGGTCGCCCTTCTCACCTTCCCAGATGAGCGCCAGCTTGTTTCGACGCCAGGTTTTCGCGTGGCGGTCCAGCGCATTGTGGACGATATTCGTTTGGCCGCCCACAAACCACTTGTAGAACGGCGCTTCGCTGTCGTCTAGCACCTTATCCCACTTTTTATACCACTCCAGCGTTTCGGCACGCTTGGCCCAAAACGCTTCGTTCTCTTCGATGGACTCTTTGTATACCGCCTCATAGTCGCTTACGTGCGCGTTCTGCACAATCTCGTCGGCGGGGTAATACCACTCCGAGGTTGCTGGCGCGAAGGTATCGTCAGTCATGATGAAACAATTTCCTCCGAAAGTTCAAATATAAGTTGTTCTAACCTTATGCTCATCGGAGTATAATCGCAACTCGACTTTCTTTGCATCCCCGATTAAGGAGTGTGTTTTACGTGTCTTCCCATAACCGAAAAAATGAATTACGCGAACAGATCGACGGCATCAACATGAAGATTTTGGCCCTGCTCAACGAGCGCGCTACCGTCGCCTCGGAGATTGGCCGCATCAGCTCGGAACTCGGGACGGCCTTCTACGACCCAGAGCGCGAGGCTGCCATGCTGACGGAACTGCAACAGGCCAACGATGGCCCCTTCAGCAACGAGACCATCAGCCAATTGTTTAACCAGATTTTCCGCGCCACGCTCGACCTCGAAGAAACCGAACAACGCGCGAAGTACCTTGTGCAGCGCAAAAGCCCCACCGACCGCACGGTCATCACCTTACCCGACGGGACCGAGTTCGGCGGCGACACCTTCCATGTGGTGGCCGGGGCCTGCGCCGTCGAGAGCTTCGAGCAGATGGACGAGGTCGCCGCAGCCCTGAAAGAGCGCGGCGTGAAGATTATGCGTGGCATGGGCTACAAACCGCGCACCTCCCCGTACGATTTCCAGGGGTTGGGCGAGCAGGGCTTGCAAATCGCACGGCAGGTTGCGAATAAACACAACCTGTTCGTCACCAGTGAGGTGCTCGACATGTCCCTCATCCCGATGATGAGTGAATATGTGGACATCTTCTGGGTGGGCGCGCGCAACATGCAGAACAGCTTTCTCCTGCGTGCGATGGGGAATGTCCGCCTACAGGTGATCATCAAGCGATCGTTTGGGGCCACCATCCGCGAGTAGATGTTCGCCGCCGAGTACATCGTCAGCAGTGGCAACCCCAACGTCATCTTGATGGAGCGCGGCATCCGCACCTTCGAAAACTGGACGCGCAACACGCTCGATATTTCGGCGGTGCCGCTGATGATCGATGAAAGCCACCTGCCCGTCATTGTCGATATTTCGCATTCGGCAGGCCGCCGCGACATCGCCGTACCGTTGGCACGCGTCGCACGCGTGAGTGGTGCGCACGGCCTCATGGTGGAGGTGCACCCGAACCCGCCCGTGGCAATGAGCGACGCCAAGCAGCAGCTTAGCATCCCAGAGTTTCACAAGTTGATGGACGCCATCGAGGCGTTTGGTGACCAGACGTTTGCGGTCAATGGGGTGGCTGAGGCCGCGAAGTAGGCGCGAACTGCCAGTCGCTGTAAGCATGGGGCGAGGACACACCTCGCCCCTACATATTATGTTATGCGCTAAACCGTGCCCCGAACCGGCGCATTGTTCTCGACGGAATACTGCAACCCGCCAAGGATGCTCTTCGCTGTGGGGCGTGCCCACGGCATCGACTGCACCGCCTCGGCGTAGATGGTGCCATCTGGGCTAATCGCAAACAGGCCAGGTTCGCTGAAGCGTGCCGGTTCACCCGCGCTGCCCTCGGAGATAAACAGCCCCCACTCGCGGGCCTTGTCTTCGGTCATGCCATAGCCGATGGGCAACGTCTCGATTTCCCACTCGTCTTTTTGGCGTTGGGCGGCCTCTTGCGTGTCCATACTGACGGAAATAACGTGCACACCGATTGCTTTAAATTCATCGTAGTGGCGGTCGAGGTCGCGGACTTGCATTTTACACACCGGGCAGTGGACACCCCGGTTGAACACGACGAGTGTAAAATTCTCTGGGTTTTGGGCGCTCAAATCGAATGTGCCGTGTTCTAACGTGTCGACGACGAGTTGCGGGGCGGTTTGGGTCGGCTTCAGGGTCATAGGGTCTTCTCCTTGGCATTTCTGTAGCAAGTGTTCTACTACTACAGATACCGCGCCGACCCAATCTCTTACTGAGTAATCGCTACAGAATCGCGTTTAGCACACCCTCGCGCAACGCCTTTAGCAATTCAGCCGGTGGGCGCGTCTTCCCCACCACCCGTAGCCCCTGCAAAATAGTGAACAACACGGTAGCCGTCGCCCGTGGGTCTTTGGTCACATCGAAGTCTCCGCAGCTTTGACCCCGCTCGATAAGAATCTGCAACTGCCCTATCATATGGTCGCGGTTGTCGGCGACAATTTTCGCGATGTCTGGGTCGTGGTAGGCTGCTTCGGCAGTCGAGTTCGTGATGAAGCACCCCCGGTGCAGCGCTTCGCCCAGGGTTTCGTCTAAATACCCGCTAAGCAATCGCTCCAAAATTTCTCGCGGCGCGTCTTCACTGGCCAGTAGCGAGGCAAGGTAGACGTGGTTGTCGTCGCGGTAGCGTTCGATGGCGCGCACGAACAGGTCGTGCTTACTCCCGAACGTACCATAGAAACTCCCCATCCCTATGCCGAGGTACTCGGTTAGCTCGCGGGTGGATGTTCGCTCGTAGCCTTGAGTCCACAGCAGGTCGACAGCTTTGTTCAGCACCTCATCGGTATCGAAGTCTTTGGGTCGTCCCATGTTTTGTAGTCCGCTTTGTGGTCCGAATAGTCTAAAATCTACCACTATCATAACAAAAAACAACCAACAAAGGGCAAGCAAGCTGCCTACGTGCGGACGAACGGGCCACCGCCAGGGCTGGTTTTACGCTTGCAAAGGGTATTTGACCGGTTTATTTGAGCGAATTTTCACACCTGCCCCCGGCGTGGTAAACTATCCTGCGGCTATTTCGACAAACAGAGTTAATGAGACACCATGACACAGACTGCCATTTCTCCCTCGGAACCTTATGTACATGATGGTCCGCTCTGGCTGACGCTCGGCGCGGGCGAGGCCGCGAACTACGGCGTGGGGCGCAAGGCCGCCTGGCTCGACCGCGCCGGGGCCGCCGGGATGCGCGTGCCCACCGGCGTTATCGTGCTCGATGTGACGTACAAAGTGCTAATTCGCAACGGCCTGCTGGTTATCGACCACGAAAACAACACGGTCAGCGCGCCAGAGCCGCAGGACGTGCTCACCGCGCTAGGCCTACCAGCATTCGAAAATAAGATCAACGTGGCGGTGCGCAGCGCCTTCAGTGCCGAGGACACCCCCTCGTTGAGCATGGCCGGGTTCTTCAAGAGCGTGCTAGACATCGACGTGACCAAAAAGCCCGAAACGCTCGTCGATGCGCTGTGCGAGGTTTACGCGAGCGCGCTGGAGTTCGGGCCAGATGCCCGCCGCGATGTGATGATTATGCAAATGGTGGGTGCCCAACACGCGGGTGTGGCTTTCACCGAGCGCGGGTATCAAGACGACGTGGTCAACTATGTGACAGGTGGCACCGCCGATAAACTGCTACTCGGTGAAGAAGAGGGTAACAGCGCGTTTATTCCGCGCCTGCAAGCCTTCGAAAAGGCGACCTACGAGGAAGGCCCCTTCCGCGACAAAGCCACCTGGAAGGACCGCCTACAAATCGTGTCGCGCCGCCTGCGTGGCATCTTCAACACCGAAAACCTCGACATCGAGTGGGCCGACGATGGGCTGTCCCTGTATCTGTTGCAGGTGCGCCCGGTGACGGCACCGGTCCGCCGCAACGAGGCGTTCACCATCGCCAACCACAAAGAGATCTTGCCCGCGTTACCCTCGCGATTCATGGTGTCGGTCATCGAATCCTGCTCTGCGGATTTGTACAGCTACTACCGCCAATTCGATAGCTCGCTGCCGCAGTATCGCCCGTTTATCGAGGTATTCAAGGGCCGCCCCTACATCAACCTCAGCCTGATGACGGAAACGATGCGCGCGCTTGGCCTGCCCACCAGCCTCGTGACGGACAACATCGGCGGAGACGACGCTGAGCAAACAAGCGGTTTCAGCATCAAGCGGGCGACGGCCAAACTGCCGAACCTGGCGCAACTCGGGCTGGCGCAGTTGAACGTCGCCGCAAGCGCCGAAGCCACCGGCAAGGAGATTGTCAAGCGCACCCACTCCCCCGGCGACACCCTCGGCGAGTGCGTGAAAACGCTCCAGTGGACGTACACTACGCTTGTACGCGAGATGTTCGCGCTCACACAGGCGATGGCCCTGCCGCTCGCAACACTGCGTCGCATCGGTGCGCTGGAAGGTCGCGCGGCGGCCCACCGCACAATTGCCACGCAAATCTACGATGACTTGGGACCCCTGCGCGCCTATGTCGCCGAACACCCCGAACTCAAACCAGCACTCGCCGAGGGCAAGCTCCCCGAGGACGCCGAGTTCCGCCGCCGTTGGGGCCTGTACCTTGCGAAGTACGGTCACCGTGGCATCTACGAAAGCGACATCGCCCGCCCGCGCTACCGCGAGGCACCGCAACCCCTGCTGATGAGCCTCGCCAAGCCAGTCGGCGAAAAGCGCCGCGAGCAGCCACCCACCGCCCGCCTCGATAGCATCGCGGGGCCGTTCTGGAATCAAGCGTCGAAGGCGATGGCCGCGCGCGAGCTGCTGCGTCACGAGGCCATTCGCGGCTTCGAAAGCATCCGCAAGCGCCTGCTGTTACTGGCCGAGGCCACAGTCTAGCGCGGTCAGTTGCCGAATGCTGATGCGCTGTGGGACCTCAGCATCGACGAAGTGGGCCTTATCGTCCTCGACTGGCAGCCCGATGACGGGTGCTTCGAGGCCCGCGCCGAGGAATTCGA
>CAYSVE010000078.1:0-13179 GCA_964434365.1 uncultured Anaerolineaceae bacterium
GCTCGGCGGCGGCCTCTGCGGCCTCCGCAGGTGTTGCACCGCAAACCGATGGCAACGCCCGGCCCACTCGGTAACGATGCGCGTCGTTTCATCGTCGCTGTCGTCGATGATTTGGACGGTCAGGCAGGCGGGGGGGTAATCCAGGCCGGCGACGGCATCGAGCAAGCGCCCGATCACGTGGCGCTCATTGTAAACCGGCAGTTGCACCGTCACATGTGGCCAGGCGGTTGGGGGCGGTGGGGCATCGGCTTTGGGCAGGCGACGCTGCCACAAATAGAGCACCAACAGCACCCCTGCTCCACAGGTGTAGATCGTCAGCAGGGCCGCACAAACCGTGTAGAGTAGCGTCAGTACAATCATGGGTGCGGAGTTTAAACGGCCCGGCAAAACCCGGCAAGCCCTATTTGCGAACGACTCACCTACGGCGCGGCCATCACCGGCAACCACACGCGGAAGGTCGTGCCCTCGCCGACAGTGCTCTCGACTTCGATGTGCCCATCGTGCAGCTCCACGATTTCCTTCGTGATGCTGAGGCCCAGGCCGTTGCCCTTAATCGTCTCGTGGATGTCGGCCCGGTAGAAGGGTTGGAAAATGTGGGCTATGTGCTGGTGAGCGATGCCGATGCCCGTGTCCTTCACGGTTAGCACGATCCAATCGCGGCCCTCATGATAGGCGACTGCCGTCGCAATGTGGATTTCGCCGCCCGCGTTGGTGTAGTTGATGGCGTTGTTGACCAAATTGGTAACCACCTGCACCAACCGCTCGCGGTCAGCGTAGGTGTTGGGGGCTTCGGGGTCGTAGGTGCAGCCAATTTCCAGTTCGCGAATGGCCGCCTCCTGGCGTTGAAGCGCCAACACCGACTGCACGACTTCGTTCGGGTCGACCATCGTCCGCACAATGCGCATGGTGCCTTCATTGTAATTGGAGACATCCAGCAGGTTTTCGACGAGTGTGCGCAGCCGCCGCTCGACATCCTTCAATACTTGTAGGTGCCGGTCGAGGTCTTCGGGCTTGCGCTCCATCAAATACAACCGCGTGGAGAGGTTGGTGATGGGCGTGCGCAGCTCGTGCGAGGCCGTCGCGATGAAGCGCGCCTGCTGCTCCTCGTGGGCTTTTTGCTGGGTGATGTCGCGCAGCACCGTTATCGAGCGAACCGGTTCTTCGTCGTCTTCGCCCACGCGCGCGACGGTGAGGCCAGCATCGAACACAAGCCCATTCTTACGGGCGAGCCGTACCTCACCACGCCACACCCGGCCAATCACGACTTCTCGGTTTATCGCCAGCAGGAGGGAGTCGTTTTCTTCGTCGATGTTCTTGGGCCGCAATGTGGAAACTGGCTGGTTCAACAACTCGTCGACCTCGTAGCCGGTGATGACGCAAAGCGCCCGGTTCACATACGCGAAGTTCTCGCCCTCCGTGTAGAAAATCCCCTCCCCGGTGGAATCCAACATCGTACGAATTTGCAGCGTGCGGTCGCGCACGCGGGCTTCGAGTTCGTTGTTCAAATCGCGGAGGGTTTCGAGGGCCTGGTGTCGCTGCACAAACACACCCAGCAGCGTCGCCACAGCCGCGACAAAGTTCACGTCATCCTCGGAGAACTCGCGCGCGGTGCGGGTGTACACGCCAATAACCCCGTAGGGGCCATCTGGCCCGTGGACGACGACGCTAACCCCGCTGATAACATCGTGGCTTGTTAACATTTCTGGCCCACTGAAGCGTGTTTCCGTCGAAAGATCGGCGACCACAACCGGGTCGTTCGTGAGCAGCGTGTAGCCCGCCTGCGAGTCACCGTCGATGCCAACCGTTGCCTGACCGACGATGCCGGGCTGCCAACCTGTGCCTGCCCGAACGAGCAACGCCGATTTATCCGGCAGGAGTTCCAACACTTTGGCGCAGTCGACGTGCAGCACCGACCCCAGCAACCACACGATGCCATCGATGAGTTCGTCCAGGTTATCCGATGTGAGTGCCTCCTGCCCCAGTTCTGCCAGCACGGCCTGTTGTTGGGCGTAGCGTTGTAGCTCTTCCTCGGCGTGGAAGTGCTGTGTTTGATCTTCCGCCGCGAGGATGACATGCACACCATTGGTTGGCAGCACCATGCGCGAGGTCGTAATGTTAACGATGATGTGCCCACCGTCCTTTCGGGGCATTTTGCGCAATAAGCGGTTGTAATTACCCGTGGCCACGAAGTCCGCGTGCGAGGCCGTCCACGCTTCGACGTCCGAAGGTAGCAGCAGCTTGCTATAGTGCGTGTCGATGAGTTCGGCCTGGGTGTAGCCGTAAATGTGGCAGTAACGCTCGTTGACTTTGCGAATGTAGCCGTCAGCATCGAGCAAGCAAACGCCGACCGGCACCAGCGCAAAAACTTCGGCGAGGAACTGCTCGCTCGCCGTACGGGCGGTCTGTGCCCGCCTCAACAATGTGATGTCGTCTGTTTGCGAAAGCAACAACTGTTCACCGTCGATTTCGATCGGCTCGCAACTCGTGAGCACGCGAGCAACTGTGCCATCGACTTTTGTGTAATCGCACTCGTATTGCACGATACGGCCCTTTTCGGCCAGTTCCGACGCCATCGCTTGCACATCGGCCTCGGCCAAATGAACCCCAACCTCCGCGTAGGTTCTACCCAGCAATCGCTCGCGCTCGATGCCAGACCAGCGCAAAAATGCCACATTCGCATCGACGACACGCCCGTCGTGCGTGTCGACGAGCAGCAGCATCGTGGGCGATGACCGAAACAGCGCAGCAAAACGCGCCTCCGAGCGGCGGAGGTCCTCCAGTGCTTGTGTACGAGCGGTGACGTCTCGCAAAATGGCGACGTGGTGTACCGGCTTTCTGTCGACCTCGCCCACGGGTTTGTGCGTCCACTCGATGGTAACGCGACCCGCTTCTGGCGTTTGCAGGGTCATCTGGTGGGCATCTGCTACGCTCGTGCGGCCGTTTGTCGACAATAACTTGTGTAAATCTGGCGAGATCAGTGCGTCGGGCTTCGGCTGGTAGCCGGTAAGGTACTGCACACGATCATTCGCGAAGACGATGCGCGGCGCACCATCGTCGGTCGTACGGGTGACGATAACGCCATCGGGGGCCTGTTGGATTGCTGCTTCCAGTAGGGTCACGCGCCGGTCGCGGTAAGTGCTTAGCAGCGTCAGGCCGATCACCAGCGCACCGTGCAACAGCCAGTGAAGCGCGACTACGGTTTCGATGGTGGTGCCGCCAAAGACTGTGACCGTGACGATGGGTTCGGCAAAGGCAATCGCCTGGATCACGAGGGCGGTGTAGGGGTATCCTAGGCGGGCAACGACGTATGCCAATACCAACATCAATAACGTTAGTTCGGCCTCGTGAAGGCCCACATTGCTGAACAAGTAGATGGCTATGTATACTACCGTGAGCGCAATGCTTGCCAGCAGCCCGATGAGGATGGTGTTATATTGCCGGTCTCCATTGGGTAAGAAGGTACGCCATATTGGGGTTCGGTTGAACATATCGGGCCTGGGGCGCTAATTATAAATCCACAGTGTATATACGTTTATAGCATACTACCCGCATACACGACTAAAATAAAGAGTGTAAACTATGAGTGATACCCGGCAACGCTTCATCAACACAGTGCGGAACACCATCGCCGCAGGCGTACTCAGCCTGCTCAATCGGCAACGCGCCCAGGCCGATACCCTGGAGTATATCCTGTTCCAGCTAGCCGATGGCATGCCCACCCTGCCCGACCGGCGCGGGTGGCTGCGGCGCCGGGTTTTGGGCCAGCCGTCGCTGAGCCTGTGGGAACTTCACCGCCACTTCGAGCGCATTGCCGAAGACCCACGCCCCAAAGGCGTTATTTTGTTCCTGCGCCCGCTGGCATTACCCCTCGCCGATTTGCAAACGCTGCGCGACAGCATAAGCACATTGCGCGAAAGCGGCAAACGCGTGGTCGTCTATGCCCAGGAGTACGACCTTGCGCGCTACTATGTCGCCAGCGCTGCCGACGAAATTCTAATCCAGCCTAGCGGCAATGTGTTCACGGTGGGCCTGCGCACCGAGGCGTTGTTCCTGAAGGACGCCCTCGACGAAATCGGCGTGGCCTTCGACTCGGTCGCGATTTCGCCGTACAAAGGCGCGGCGGACACCGTCACGCGCAACGATATTTCGCCGGAGGCCCGCGAACAGGTGGACTGGATTCTCGACAGCCGCTACGACATGCTCGTGAGTGGCATCGCCGAGGGGCGCGGCCTCACGACGGCGCGCGTGCGCGAAATGCTCGATAACGCCCCCTACCTCGATACCTTCGCCAAGGGCATCGGCATGGTCGATGGCATTGCATATGAGGAAGAGCTGTACCGCTACCTGGAATGCAAGCACATCCACACCTGGGAAGAAGCCGACAAGATGTTGCGCATCAACTGGGAAGCACCGCACCATAAGTACGTAGCCGTGCTGAAAATCGAGGGGTTGATGGTCCCCGGCGAAAGTGCAAACCCACCCGGCGACATCCCCGTGCCTGTGGTGAATAATGGCCGCGCGGGCGACATCACCGTGACGCGGCAGGTGCGCGCCCTCATGCAGGATGAAAACGCGGCAGCGGTCGTGCTCTTCGTTGATAGCAGCGGTGGGGCCGCCAGTGCCGCCGAGGCGATGCGCTCTGCGCTCGCAGAACTGAACTACACGCGCCCGGTCGTCGTGTATATGAACGGCGTCGCGGCCAGCGGCGGTTACCTCGTCAGCACGCCCTCGCGCTATATCGTGGCGCAGCCGGGCACGATTACCGGCTCCATCGGCGTGATTTTCACCAAACCCGTAACCGGCGATTTGCGGAGCAAGCTGCGCATCAATGCGGTGGAGTTTTTGCGCGGCGGCAATGCCGACATCCTCAGCGTGACAAAGCCCTTCAGCGACGGGCAGCGCGACTGGGTCCGCGAGAGCATCGAGCGCACCTACGATGTGTTCCTCACACATGTAGCGCGCAGCCGCGACATGGAAAAAGCGGACGTGGATAAGGTCGGCGGTGGGCGGGTGTGGACCGGTGCACAGGCCCTCGAACACGGCCTCGTCGACGCGCTTGGGGGCGTCCACACGGCGATTGCCAAGGCACGCGAACTCGCCGAACTACCGGAAAACACCCCGGTGGCGATCGTCGCAGCGAAGGCCAAGCCGGTGGGGCCGCAGGTCGCCGAGGCCGCCAACCCGGCGGCGTATCTGCGTTACCTGCGGGGCAACGTGGGGGCGCTGCTCAGCAATGCACCGATGCTGCTTACGCCGTTCTTCTTCCGCGATTAGGTTTAGTGTAAGCCATGTCATCCCTAAAGCACCCCATTTCCTCCGAAGACCAGGCGCTCATCGATTTGATCAGGCGCAAGATTGAACGCGAAGAAGTCACATTAATGCAGGAGAAGTTTGGGGACAATGTGTCACTATACCCACCAACCCCACTAGACGAAATTGAGCGTGCCGAAGCCGCCCTTAGCGCACCGTTACCACCACTCATGCGGGAGATTTGGTTGCAGGTCGGCAATGGTGGCTTTGGGCCAGGCTACGGCATAACGGGCGTGTATACCGGTGAACGCATCTACAAACGTACGCTAGTGGAGATGGTGCTTGGTAGGCACGAAATTCTGGATCATCTTCGTGACGACTTGATATACGTGTCGGAAAACCTAGAAGGCAAAGAGCGTGCGGAAGCAATAGCACGCACACTTCAGTGGATTCAAGATTGGTCCGCGTTGGATCGGCTTGCAATTGAATACGCCTATTGGGGTTGCCAGGTTCTTACTGTCGTCGATTGTTCGAAACCTGAACTGCCCGTGTACTGGGTCGATGGCTTCAACATCGGCCCACATTCGTCTAATACATTGCGGCAGTGGTGGCGCGACTGGCTGGCGGGCACCATCAACCAGTATTAGGCCGACGCCCGCCATGTTTTACCGTGACCGCCGCCGCGCGACCGTCGTGCCCACCGCGATGACGAGCATCACGATACCCAGGGTGAGCATCACCCCGGCGAGGACCAGCGCGGTATCGACACCTGCGAAGGGCTGCGCGCGCCGCTCATTCGTTTGAACCGGCGCGGTGGTGGGTGGTGGCAGGAGCGCGGTCGGCTCCTGTTGGGCAGCCGGCGTGGGCAGCACGAAGCGGGTGGCCTGCCCCGCGACAATCGCCGGGGTTGCGGTGGCTGTGGCCGTCGTCGTGGGTTCGAATGCCTCGGCGACCAGGGGTGGCGCTTCCAGCACGTCCTCAGTGGCGACTACGTCTGGCATTTCCTCAGCTTGCTCTTCTGCGACGGTTTCTTCCGTCAGTGCTTCCACTGCTTCAACTTCAGCTTCGTCCTCAGCAATGGCATCCTCGGCAGCACCAGCGGCTTCCCCGCCGATTTGCGGCATTACCAGCGCGGGCGCATCACCGCCGAAGTCAGCCTCGGCTTCGGCCTGTTCGTCGTCTAAGCTTTCATCTGTGAGTGACTCGTTACCGTCGACATCATCGATGAAACCATCGACCATCGGCGCCGGTTCCTCGGTCAGCCTGGCGCGCGGCTCCGATGTGGCGAAAACGGCGCTGTTCGGCATAAGGGTCGCGTCGAGCGGATCGGCTGGCGCTTCGGGCCCATTGGCGGAACTCAACGTGCCGCCTCCTTCCGCAGCGAAGCCCAGATCGCCCGGCGGCGATGCCGTGGTTGCGCGCTGGAAGGGTACAGCTGTTACGGTACTCCGAAACGCCGAATCGGTCGCTAGCAGCGAGCGGCTCGATGCGAAGGTCGTGGGGGCAAGGGCCACAGCGGTGAGATCGATTGGCGAGACATCCTCTGCCTGCTGTTCCACCGGGGCAAAGCTCGCGGTGGGGGTAGGCAGCGCGCTCGCCAACAGGATGAACACCCCCAACGAGAAGAGCAATACGGCGGCGGCGGCGCTTATCGCGCTGTAGGCCGGGGCCGTGGGGAAAATGAGCCATGTCGCGGCCCGTTTTTGCGACGATGGGGGCGCGGGCGGGTTCAACATCTCCGGCGATAGCGTAAAGCTGCGCGGGGCGGTCATCGGCGGCAGGTCGCGCAGTAGCGCCGATGTCGCACGCAGCGATTCCAACTCCCGGCGCAGGGCAGGCTCGGTCAGCAGGCGCGCTTCGAGGACGGCCCGTTCGCGGGTCGGCAGTTCGCCGTCGATATAAGCTGAGAGTTGTTCGGTATCGCTCATTGCAATCGCTGTACTATCGGTCGTCGTCTATCGGTCACTTATCTGACGATATGCCACCGGTAAAAGTTCCGAGAAGGCGCGTAAACAATCTCTTACGGCGGTGCGGGCGCGGCTAATGCGGCTCTTAACGGTTCCCAGGCTCACCGAGGTGATTTCGGCAATTTCCTGGTAGCTGTAGCCTTGCATATCGCACAACACGATGGCCGTGCGCTGGTCTTCCGTTAAGCTGCCGATGCACCCCTGGATCGCGTCTTGCAGTTCGGTGCGCATGGCGGCTTCCTCCGGTGTTTCACTGTCGGCAGGCAAGGGTGGGCCGTCGTCGCTTTCGGCACCGCTCAGTTCGTCGAAGGGCGTGGCGGGGCGGCGTTTGTGGTAGCGCAGGGTGTCGTAGCAGGTGTTCGTGGCGATGCGCAACAACCACGCGCGGAAGTTGCCATCGCGGAAGGTGGCCAGCTTGCGGTACGCGCTAATGAACGCCTCCTGCGTGGCATCGGCGGCCCCGGCTGGCTCCCCCATGATGCGGTAGGCCACGCTGTAAACGGCATCTTGATATTGCAGCACCAGCGCGTTGAAGGCGTCGAGGTCGCCGCGTTTGGCCTTGCGTATCAGGTCATCGCTTTGCATATTGACAAACCCGTGGGGTTCGGGCTACGCTTTCCTCATCAAGCCGATGTGGCGGAATTGGCAGACGCGAACGACTCAAAATCGTTTGCCCTTGCGGGCGTGTGGGTTCGAGTCCCACCATCGGTAAGGTTAACACACAGGCCGGGTCATTGTACCCGGCTTTTTGATTCTGCGCCGCACAACATCATAAGCGGGGGCGGCGTGTTGTGAAGGGTAACTTTGCGGCGAAAGAAAATGAGCCGATGACCAACCACGACCTGGGGCGGGTCGAAATCGCTGCCCAGGAAACGTCGACGACGATCCTATGTACACGGGGGTGCGGTTGGCCTAAGAGCGACTGTGGTGGTTTCTACAAAAAGCGCAACACGACCGGCAGCAGCAACGCCCCCACTAGCAGCAACCCACCGATGACCAGCATCAGCCGCCGCCCCGTCCAGAAGCCGTCGTTGACGCCCGCCACGTAACCGATGGTTAGCGGGTCGTCATCCGGTGGCGAGTCGTCGCCGAACCGCTCGATGTCGCGGTCGCTGGGGTATTCGCTTTCGTCGAGCAAGTCATCGTAGGGCATGGGGTCGGGCCTCACATTGTGCAGGATATTTATCGTAACGGCTTTTTGGGCGGACTTCACGGTATCTCGCCGATCACTAAATGCCCCCTGGAACATTGCTGGTATTGCTTGGGGGAGGCTGGTCCCTTATAGAATATATGGTTGGGCGATAGAGACAAGCGAAAAGCAAAAAAATCGAGTGGATTAGATATGACCGTTGCGATGTATATGCTATTCGTCGGCCCTATGATGTTCTTTCTCTTATTGCCCCTTGGCTATTGTCCCGAGTTCCCGAGTCAAAACTGTTTCCAGCCACGCCGCCGCGTCGTCGGCGACACCCGCCCAGCCGTTGTCGAGCATCAGGTCGTGGCCGGTGTCGTAGAAGCGCAACTCTGCGCCGAGCTTTTGCGCCGTCACCGCGATTTCCCCCGGCTCGAACAGAATATCCCGCAGCGCACCCTGGACCAAAATCGGCGGCCCGTTGGGTACCGGGCGCGGACGGTTCAGCAGCCCGGCATCGAGGCCCACCGCGAGGATGCTCTCGTCGCCCATCATGGTGCCGAAGTACGCCCGCGATTGCGCCTCGCTAACCCGCGCACTGAAGAAGCCCAGCGGCGTGAGGTCTGGCACGGCGCGGGTTCGCAGCAGATGCAGGCCGAGCCTCGGTGCACGCCAGCCAATGCGGAGCGCGCACGGTATCGTGCCGACGGTGGGCACCGGAGCCTGGAAAACCGCCGCCACAACATCGCCGCCACACTCGATGTACTTTAGCGTGACGAGCGCGCCCAACGAATGCGCAACGATGATCGGCGGGGCGGGCAATTGCAGCGCGGCCCACGCCAAATCGGCCACGTAGTGATGAAGGCGCGCGGTGTTCACGTTGCCAGTGCTTTCGCCGTGGCCCCGAAAGCTCAGCGCGTGGGTGGTGTAGCCCCGTGCCACGAAGTACGGCATGAAGTACGGCTCCCAGCACCATGCCCCGTGCCAACTGCCATGCACAAACAGAATCGGCGGCAGGTCATCGTGCTGCGCTGCTGTCGTCGGTTCGAGCGTGCGTATTTCGATCATTCGACGATAAACGGCCCCAGGCGAACAGTGTCACCTTCAGTGTGTGGAATACGGCTGAGGTCTGGCAGGGTGTAATGGCCGATGTCGGCATAATATTCGCCGGGCGGCACATCGAAGAAGTCACCCATCACGATGACGGTATCGCCCGCGCGCCAGGTATGCCCCCGCACCGACATGTCGGCGATCATCAGCGCGTCGCCACTGAGCGTCGTTTCGTCGCGCAGGTGGTGGAACTGCTGCACATTGTCGCCGGGCGTGAATTCCGGCGCGGTCCACAACGTGCTCAGGCGCGTCCGTGGCCCCACCCCGTACACGCGCCACGCTTCCAGGCGTGCGCCGTGCCCGAACACTACAGGCGCATCCAACCATACAAAGCCCGCAGGCCGCGTTTCGCCGTCGTAATGCACCCACTGGAACGGCTCCGACTCGGCGCGGCGCGGCAGTTCCACCGTGTCGACGAGCAGATCGCTCGCGCGCATTTCCTCCCACGCCTGGAAGGGCCGCTCACTCAGCAGAATGTTCGCCGGGTACGGCGGCAGAACCAGCACCCGCCGCCCATCGACCACCCGCGCGGCTTCATCGCCCCACCACAGTGCGGTAAACACCGCCGGTTCGCCTTCGTTAGCCGGGTCGTCGCCGTGCGCATGGAAAATCACCGGCACGTCGACCGTCTGCGCGACAGCCCGCACCTGCCCCAACGGCGTGGCGATGCCGCCCGGCGTGCGGTTCTCGCCGACGAACGCCAGCACGGTATTCAGTTGATGCACCCACAAAACCCCCGCAACGCCCAATACCCCCACCGTCAGCCAGCGGCCCGGCAGACGTGTGCCAGCTCCGACGGTAATCGCTGCCGCTGCGACCGACGTCAGTTGATAGTGGACGTGGACATCGGTGCTGTGGCGCAGAAAGAGCAGCGGCGCGGCGATCAACAGCACAAGCGAGAGTTCCGCCAGCGGCGATTTTCCGCGCGCCCGAATGACGAGCAGCGCGAGAACCCCCACCGCAACGGGTATCGCCCCAAGGGGGAAACGGTGCGCGAAGTCGTGGTTGTCGCCGAGCAGCAAAAACGTCCAGCCAAAGCCGAACGGCCAGTTCGTAGCCGTGACAGTGGTCAGGCTCAGCGCATCGCGGACGCTGGTGAGGTCGGTCGTCGAGGGGCCGCCAGCGGCACTCAACAGTGCCGATACGGTCCCCGGTGTGAGCAGAAACGGTAGCCCGGCCAGCACGGCCAACCCACCACCGACCAGTACCGCACGCCAGTGATGCCACCAGCGCCAGCGGAAAAAGGCGTAAGCGGTGGGCAGAATCAGCGCGGCGGCGGCGAAATGGGCCTGCGGCGCGAACCCCGCCAGGAAGACGGCGAGGCCAATGGCGACGTTGTGCCGTCTGCGCTGGTTGGACATTTCAACCTCACCCCCTGCCCCCCTCTCCGCATGCAGAGAGGGGGAATCGGTGATCGTGCGGTTTGGCGGTGAAGTCCCCCCTCCGTTTACGGGGAGGGGATTGAGGGGTGGGGTGCGATTAACGCACGTGGCGACGTACGCTGCGCCCAACCACGCCACCGCCAGCGGAATCAGCAGGTTTTGTGCCCACACGCTGCGGGCGTACAACACCGCAAACGGATTAAGCGCGAGGTAGGCCGCCGCGACGATACCCGCTGCGCGCCCCCACGTCCGTGCGAGTGCCCACACCCCGATTACCGCGCCCAGGCTCAACAGGCCCGCGAACCACGTGGCGACCAGCGGGTCATCGCTGAAGGCATACGGCAGCGCGAAAATCCAGGCAGCAGCGGGCATATTCGGGGCACCCGCGCTGCTTTGCATCCCCACAGTGGCGATGTCACCGTGAGCGGTTTCCAGCGCAAGCAGCGACAACCGCGCCTCGTCGAAGGCGAACGAGTTCACGCCCACATGGCCGAACCGCAGCCACCCCGCCAGCAGAACCACCGCCAACAGCGCGGCACCCTCCGCCAAGTGGTTGCGGCGTGTCATAGCGGGCGCGGTTCCCATAGTATCGCAAGTATCGCAGGCATGCAGAAGCATGTCCCTACATCAATTCGTTCTTCATCACAGGGTTTTAGGGACGCGCTTTTGCGCGCCCGCCTGCCAAAACACCACCCCCTCACACGCACGGATTCAATGCGTCGATGTCGATGAGCCACAACCCGCCGTTGATGCCCGTCGCGCGGAGCGTGATGTATGTGCCCTCCGGCGAAATATCCATCGTCGCCTGGTCTTCGGTGCCCAGCCGCAGCGGCAACGGTGCGATGTCCGTGAGCGTCTGCGAGGTCATATCGAAACAAAACAGGCGCGGTTCGTCGGCGTCGTTGGGCAGCGCCAAATAGATGCGGTCCACCTCGTAGCCGGGGCCGACGTTCTGCCATACGGGGTTGGGATAGTTGTTGCCGGGCAGGTTCTCATACTCGAAGAGGCGCCGCAGGCTGCCATCGCGCGCGCCGCGCAGGTAGAACCCGGGCGTTTCGTCGAGGCCGAGCGTGCCACTGATGATGACCAGCAGCGCGTCACTCGTCACACCGGGCACCGTCACCGACGGCGTGCTGTTCTCGCGCAGGCTGCTGAGGTAGCCGCGTTCGGTGCTCGCGATGAGGTAGGTCACTGGCTCGCCGAACGCGCCGTAGTAACTCGCGATGAAGGTGTTATCGCCCACCCAGCGCAGGCGCTGCAAGGTGTCGCGGAACAGGTTGTTATCGATAACGCGGCGGAAACTACCATCCGGCTCCGAGGAGATGAGGGTGTTCAGCACATTCTGGTACACGAAACGCCGCCCCATCGGCGGGAAACTCATGTAGGAGCGCTCGAGCGTGGCCGGGTCGGCGAGGTCGGTGAGCGACAGCATCGTCTCGGTGAGGTTGAACTCTGCCGGGTGGTTGTCGATTGTCTCGCTGTCGCCGCTCGTCACATCGTAGCTGAACCAGTCGTATGTCGCGAAAAACTCGCGGAAGCAGCCCGCGCCATAGCGGAAGGTCGTGTTCGTCAGCCACTCCACGCTGGCAATTTCCCGCGAGGAAATTTCGGTGATGCCGTCGGCTAAGTCTGGCGGCGGGGGGGCGTCCTCGGCGGGGAAGCCCTGCGGCAGTATCTCCACCCGATCGACTTCGGCGTCGGGGTCGTACAGGTCCAACGTCACGAAGAAGGACTGTTCGCGGCCCGGCCCCATCACGTAATCCAACGGCACACTGATGCCGCAGGCGTTCGCGAGGACGCCAACCCCCTCGCCGACGAGGTCGTTGGCGCTGTTGTACACTTCGGCGAACAGCGTCAGGTCGCGTAGTGGCTCGTCGCTTTCGTTGATGAGCGCGCCAGTTGCGATTTGCTCAGGTTGCCCGAACACGCCGACGCGCGTTTCGGTCCTCAGGTCTTCCACGGTGAGGTCACCACTCTGGAAGATCATCACCAATAAAAACAAAAGGGCTGTCATACACCCTCCTATCAACAGAATCAAAAAGGGGCGTTTGCGCGCCCCAAAGCTTAGCATATCACTGCGCTGCGGCAATGTGGAACTGGGTACATGTTGCGGTGTTAACCGGTGCTGTCATCTAAGGTTGGCCGCCTTGCTGTGTTCCATGCTTGGTGGCGGGCCGACACACGGGTCGGCCCCTACACGGCCATTATGCACCGAAAACACGCTCCCGCGTCAATTTTGGTGCAATCGCCCTAGCTGACACCCCAGCAAAAAACGGACGCTGCGCGCAGCGTCCGTTTTTCGAATACGCTATCGATGGCGCGCGGGTCGTGGCTACTT
>CAYSVE010000079.1:0-2287 GCA_964434365.1 uncultured Anaerolineaceae bacterium
CTTGCCCGTGCCCTTGACCTTGCCCTTGCCCGTGCCCTTGACCTTGCCCTTGCCCTTGACCTTGACCGTGACCGTTACATCGTTGTCATCGAGCGGGCACAGCGCTTTAACGTCGTTATTCAGCGTGTGCTTGAGCACCTAACCGGACAGCAGACATTCACCCTCACCGGCATCGAGTCGATGTCACCACACAATTTGTCGGTGCACATCGCACCGTACCTCGATGCGATGATCGACATGCAAAAGGTCATTTCGCGCATCAAAGGTGAGGAGGTGACTGAGCCAGTCATACGCAGCATCAGCGTCAACTCGCCACCGGAGATAAATATGGATGGTGCTGCGGACGCTATCCGAGCGGTAAATGAGGTCTTTGTGCCAGGCAAGCGAGAGCGCCAAGCCGAAAGTGAAAAACTCCAAAACCAGGGTCAAAAAGTTTCCAATGCTCAGGCTTTGGCCGAGACCAAAGAGAAGTTAGTCATCACAAAACGCGCAGAGCTAGAGCTTTCGCTCGCTGAGCAAACCCAGGACCTCGAAATCCGCAAACGCGAAGCCGAAGTCGAGCAAATGGAGGCCGAAACCGCCCAGGCATGGCTCAACGTCGAAAAAGAGAAGCGCGAACTTGCACGTCAGGACCTCGAATTGATGCGCGAATACATGACGATGGCGAAAGAAATGGTCGAGTTGTACGGGCCGGGGTTGTCCGACGAGGAAAAAGCCACATACATCGCGGAACTCGTCAGCCCAATCCGCGAGATGTTCCGCCGCCAACTCACCCTACAATTGACCACTCGGGCATCCGACGAATAACAAACATCAACATCTAAACAACAATTCGGCTCAATTCCGTGTAAAATATATAAATGGTGTTATTTGAGTGTGAGAGTTTATGATGCTGCAACGCGGATTCTTCCTTTTGGTTAGCACAATACTCTGGGTCGGCATCGTCGCTGCCCAGGTAGACTGCGAGATTTACAACACAGCCCTCGAACTATCGGGCGAGGTGTGCATTAGCCTCGGCGAGAACGAAGCCTGCTACGGCAACAACATGGTCGATGCCGACCTGCGCGGCGAAGGCGAGTTCGACAGTGTTGGCGACATCGAAGACCTGCCGAACTTCCAGAGTTTGCGCCTCAGCCGTTTAGACGACGAGAACAATACCTGGGGCATCACCCGCTTGCGCCTGCTCGTGCCCGATGCCAACACGCAACGACTGTTCCCCACCGACATCGTCATGTTCGGTGAGGTCGAAGCCGAAAACGAAGTCACACGCCGTGTGACACTCATAGGCACGATCTCGGCAAATTCGCCCGTGAACGTGCGCCTTGGGCCAAGCGCCAACGATGACGTCGCCGGGGTGGTCGCCATTTTGCAACCCGGCGAAGAAGTCGAAGTCGTTGGTCGGCTGGCGTTTAACGACTGGCTGCGCGTTTTCGTCGATGACGGCGGCGAGTTCCCACGGGTGGGTTGGATCCAAGCGGCCCTCGTCGACCTCGACGGCGCCATCACCGATCTCGAAATCGACGAGCGCGACGCGCCCTACAACGCGGCCATGCAGGTGCTTAGCTTCAACAGCGTCGGCGACGATGACGGTTGTGGCTCCGTCGACGGCATGCTCATCCAAACGCCGCAGGGCCTGGCCCGCCTCACCGTCAGCATCAACGAAGTCGTCGTGGATATTTTCGCAGGCACCACCGGCGCGTCCACCGTCGTAACCGCGCCCCAGGGCGGCGATATGACCGTCAGCCTGCTCAGTGGGGCCGCCGATGTCTCGGCCAACGGCGAAACCGTGACCGTCCCTGCCGGGGCGCAAACCACGATTCCACTCGGTTCGGACAACACGCCCATGTTCGCACCGAACGATCCCGAACCCTACACCGCAGATAGCTTTGCCGTGGTGAGCACCAGCCCGGATGTCACCGTGGCCCAACCCGCCGACCCACAGTTGATCGTGACGCTCAACAACCCGCCGACGCCGGAACCGGTCGCCAACGGCAACGACAATGACGGCAATCAGGTGTTTGCTGCCTCAGCGCAAGGGGGGGGCGGCAGCAATGATGATGACGACGGCGGCAACAGGAGTACAGACAACGACAACGGCGGCGCAAACGACAACGGCGGCGGCCCAAAGCGAGCGCGGCATGGTTTCGGGGCTCGGGAACGGCAGGGCGAAGACGGTCGAAACGACAGGTTAGATAAATCCCGGCCCTCGGTCCCCCGCCGTTTCCGGCGCACACCGCGACGATGTAGGACGCACGCGCCAACAGCGCAACCAACAGGACGGTAACGC
>CAYSVE010000079.1:2297-8147 GCA_964434365.1 uncultured Anaerolineaceae bacterium
TTTTCTTATTCTTGGTCGTCTAGGACTTGTGTGTAGACTACGACTAAGGATGCGATTACTTCAACGGCGGCGACGACGGTGACGATGGCGGCGATGATGGTGATAACGGCGGCGATGACTAGCGCACCACTCCCATGACACCGCGCGTCGTTCGGGGGTACAGCCTCGACCAGCGTATCGGCGAGGGTGGGTTCGGCGTGGTTTACGTCGCCCGCCAGCAAATTATCGAACGCGATGTTGCCGTTAAGGTCATCCACGACAAGTTCGTGAACCAGCCCGAGTTCATCCGCCGCTTCGAAATCGAAGCCCAACTCATCGCGCGCCTAGAGCACCCGCGTATCGTGCCCATCTACGACTACTGGCGCGACAACGCGGGGGCCTTCCTCGTGATGCGGTTGTTGCCCGGCGGCAGTGCTGGTGAACTCCTGGCAGTCGAACCGTTATCGTTGCAGCTCACCGGGCGCATCGTCCAACACGTTGCCGAAGGCTTGAGCGTGGCGCACAGCCTTGGCATCGTGCATCGCGACATCAAACCCGCAAACATCCTGTTCGATAACCGTGGCAACGTTTACCTCACCGACTTCGGCATCGCCATCGACCTCCACAGCAACGACCCGGCCATGCTCGATGTGCTGAACTACGGATCACTCGTCTACACCGCGCCAGAGCAGTTACGTTATCGCGAGGTAAGCCAACGGAGTGATACGTTCAGTCTGGGTGTAACCGTCTTCGAGTTGCTGACCGGCGATAACCCGTTTGCTGGCAGCACCACGAAGGAAGTCGTCGAACATGCCATTTACAACGCCCTGCCGCCCATTTCCAACATTCGGTCCGATGCCCCCTCCGACCTCGATGCCGTGCTATGGAAGGCGACCGCCAAAGACCCCGACAAACGCTATATCGATGTTATGGAGCTTGCCTACGACTTCAACGAGGTCATTCGCGCGGTCGACGGGTCGCAGCCGGGCAAGTCATCGGGTAGGGTCACGGTGAAAATGCCGAGCACCACCGCCAACTACGATGCCACCGCCGACTTCAGGGAGTCGTCTCCGCTTGGTGCTACTGGTGTCATTTCCGATGAGGTGCCCCCCCAAGATGGCGGAGACACAGCGGCCTTCGAAAGCCCACCCTCGTACAATGATACCGCCGACTTCGGTGGTACAGCCGACTTCGGCGACACCGGGAACCTTGTTGGCGGCGATACCGGCCAATTCGCGATTGCGTCCTTCGCACAGAACCCCTACATGGGCCTGCGCCCCTTCGAGGAGGCCGACGGGCAGTTCTTCTTTGGCCGCGAAACGCAAATCGATACCTTTTTGGAGCGCCTGAAGTTACCCGGTGCTGCCGGGCGCTTGCTAGCGGTCGTTGGCCCCAGCGGCAGCGGAAAATCGAGTTTGGTGCTGGCGGGCCTGCTGCCCAGGCTCCACGCCCAACCCGTGCCCAGTGACGGACTCCGTTATACCGCGACGATGACCCCCAGCGCCGACCCCTTCGCCCAAACTGCCGACGTGCTCATGCGGAAGGGCACCAACATCCCGCAAAACCTCGACGCAAAACTCAAGGCTGGCCCCCAGTCCTTTAGCCAGGTGATGAACGAAAGCCTTTTCACCGTGACCGACCTCGTGCTGGTTGTCGACCAGTTCGAAGAGCTTTACACGCAATGCAAGGATCCCACCGCTCGCAACGACTGGCTGGATGCGCTGGCACATCTTATCACCAGCCCCGATACCCGCTACCGCGTGATTATTACCCTGCGTGCCGACTTCTACGACCGGCCCCTGCTGCACCCCGTTTTCGGCGAACTCCTGCGCGCGGCGACCGTCGTGCTGCGCCCGATGACCACCCCCGACCTCGAACGCGTGATCCTAAGACCGGCGGTGATGGCCGGGGTCATGCTCGAAGACGGCCTGAGCGCGGCACTGCTCGACGATGTGAGCCGCCAGGACAACGCGCTACCCCTGTTGCAGCACACCCTCCGCGAGCTGTTCGACCGGCGACAGGGCAACGCCATGCGCATGGCAGCCTACCGCGAACTCGGTGGGGTGGGTGGGGCGGTCGCCGCCCGTGCCGAACTCATCTACCGCTCGTTGCAAAAAGACGAGCAGGCCCAGGTGCGTTTGTTGTTCCTTCGCCTCGTCACGGTCGACGAAACGCGCCAACGCGTTCGTCTGGATTTACTGCTCGACGCGGTGCCACAGGCCATCATCGACCACTTCGCGGCCTACCGGATGCTCACGCTCGACCGCGACGCCGAAACGCGCCTGCCCACCGTCGAAGTCGCCCACGAGGCGCTCATCACCCACTGGAAGCGCCTGCGGCGTTGGATCAACGAAAACCGCGAGACGCTCCAGGCGGCCTCTCAGCTTGCCACGGCGGCCAAGGACTGGCACAACAACGGCAAAGCCGAGGAACTGCTCGCGCGCGGGACGCGTTTAGCCGCCTTCGAGGCCCTCCTCACCGCCGATACCGTCACCATCACCCCCGATGAAAAGACGTACATCGCGGCGTGCCTGGGTTTGCAACGCCGCCGCCAACGCATCACCCTCGGTGTGATCGCGCTGCTCTCGGTGCTATTGATTGCGGCCTCGGCATTGGGGGCGGGGGTGTGGCTTCTTCGCGAGCGCGCGCTCGACGAGGCGCAGGTGGGCCGCTCGCGCGAATTGGCCGCCGTCGCCCAAACCGACGTACGACCCGATGTCTCCCTCCTGCTCAGCCTCGAAGCCCTCGCCTACGCCGATACCTTCGAGGCGCGCAGTAGCCTCCTCACCACGTTGATGCGGCAGCAACGCCTGGCTCGCTATTTGCCAGGGCCATCGGGCGATGTGCGCGCGCTTGCCACCGACGCCAGCGGCATCGTTGTCGGCGGTGCCAATGGCCTCCTCAATCTGTGGACTGCCGACGGCACCCACACCGAAATCGACGGGCATGTCGGCAATATACATGCTGTGGCCTTGCGCGCTGGGCTGGTTGCATCCGTCGGTGATGACGGGGCGCTCCGTTTATGGACGTTGGCCGGTGAAGCGAACGGCGCGGTCGAATTGGGCCGCGAGCTTGAAGCGGTCGCTTTCTCACAGTTCGGTGTGCTGGCGGGTGGGGCCGGTGGCCGCGTCGAAGTCTACGACCCCGAAACCCTCGACCGGCTCGACACGCTCGAACTCGACCCCGACCTCACAATTTTCGCCCTCGATGCCAGCGGGCCAACGATTGCCGCCGGGGCCTCCGATGGCAACACCTATTTGTGGCAGCCCGATGACGACTTTGTCGCGGCATTGCCGGGCCACACCGACTGGGTCTGGAGCGTCGACTTCAACAGCGACGGAACGCTCCTCGCGACCGGCGGCCAGGATCAAACCGTCGGCCTGTGGGAGGTCGGCGCGGTTGCCGTCGGCCTGCGTTACCGCGTGAACACGGGCGGTTGGGCGCGGTCGGTGAGCGTCGCCGATGGGGCGGTCGCCTCCGCCAACGGGGACGGCTCTACCGTACTGCTGAACACGGTCGATGGCAGCGTCATCGCCTCGTTGGGCGGCCATACCCAAGCCGTAAACGGTGTGGCCTTCGCCGACGATGGGGTGCACCTCCTCACTGCCTCCACCGACGGCTCCGTCGCCGAGTGGGACCTCGCCAGCGGGGCATGGATCGTCGCAGAAACGACCCCTCTCGATGTACAGCCGAGCACGATCGGTGTCGTGGCCCTCAGCGGCGATACGCTGGTCATCGGCGATGGCGAAGGAGCCATCAATGGCTACAATTTACAAACTGGCGACCAGCAGTTCCGCGAGGTGCTGCACGACGAGCCGGTGATCTCCATCGCCACCGACGCAGCCGGGGCGGTCGTCTCATTAGCAGCGGATGGTTCCCTATTCGTATGGCAGAACGGCGAAAGCACCCGCCTCGGGCGCGCCGAAGTAGGGCTGATGAAAGCCGTCGCGATGGATACAACACACGTCTACGCTGTCGGTGATGATGACCGCCTCATCGTCTGGGACCGTGCCACAGGTTCGCCCACGGCCACGATTTCGTTCGGCGAAAACAACGCCCTCACGTTGGCTCTCGGGGGGGGGTATGCAGTCGTCGGCACCGGCGACGGCGCGCTGATTCGTGTCTCGCTGACGGACACTGCCCAAGCACCCACCCACATCGACGCGCACGACGAACGCATCACTGCCTTGCACCTCGCGGGCGATTATCTGTACTCCGGCGATGCCGGAGGGGTCGTGCGCGTGTGGGCTGCCGGTTCTCTCGAGGCGGTCGGTGCGCCCATCGTGGCCCACAGCGATTGGGTGACGGCCCTCGCCCTGTTGCCGGATGGCCTGTTGGCGACCGGCTCGCGCAATGCCGAAATTCGCCTCTGGGAGCCGCTCTCCGGGCGACAACTCGCCGCCGAAGCGCCCCTCATCGCAGACCCGAATCCGGTGCATGTGCTGGGTGTCGAGCCGCAAGGGCTGCTGTCGATCACAGGGCGGGCGGTGCGCTGGCGTATTGATGTGGGGCGGTGGCAGGCACGCGCCTGCGAGGTTGCCAATCGCAACCTCTCGCGGGTGGAGCAGACCCGCTACTTGCAAGACGACCCGCCCCTCAGCGCCTGTGGCTAACGCGGCAATCGCGCTAAGGCGTTTCTTGGCGGCATCCGTCGCAAGCGCGTTACACTCCGTCGTATTGTAGACGATCGCAACACAGGGGGTCTCCCAATGACCATCCACAACAACACCGAGGAAAGCCGCTTCGAAATCCACCTCGATGACGGCAGCATCGCCCTTGTCGACTATCAAATCGCGGGTAAGAACATCATCTACACCCACACCGAGGTGCCGCCCGCCCACGAGGGCAAGGGCCTCGGCGGGCAGTTGGCCGCGTACGCCATGCAGTACGCCCGCGATAACGGCTACAAGGTCCAGGCCCTATGCCCGTTCATCCACCGCTATGTGCGCAACCACCCAGAGTACCACGGTATTACGTGGGGATTCTAAACCCGCTCTCGTCGATTAGATGCTCGGGAATCGTGATTGACCGTAAATCTGGGATGGGTGGGTTCGCCAAATTCTGAAGCGTATCCAGCGCCGTTTCGAAGTCCTTCGTTATACGAAAGCGCGCGCGAAACAACTGGCTGGCGATGGTCGCCACCGTGGCCATCGTCGGCTTCTTTATCCCGAAGGCCACACTCCACCCCAGGCGCGGGTCGCCGTACCACGTCATTTTGCCGAATGCTGGCAGTTTGGGCATTGCATCAAGCTCGGTGCAGTCGATCAAAAAGTGGACGAGCGGCCCGGTTTTGTTCTCCAAAAAGTACAGCGCCTCCGGGATGTTCGCAATCATTTCTTCCTCGGTGACGGTGCCGTAGGGTTGGTGCATAACGACAAGCCCTTTGGCGTACCATGTGGTTTGTATCGGCATGTTGAACCCTTCGCTTTATAACAGCACGATATGTAAGTGTTTGCGAGTATTGTATAACAATGAATTGAAAATGGAAAGTTAGCCGATTCACAACGATTTGTGAGGCTATTTTGGGGGTAATAGTTCCGTCAAAACAACGCGCAGATGCTTCGGCGAAAAGGGTTTTTCCAGGTAGGCATCGGCCCCGGCCCGCATCACATCGAACGACGGATACGCGAAGGTTGCCGCCGTCATCGCGATGATGATCGTATTTTCGAGGGTTTTGTCGGCCCGCACACGCCGAATAAGGTCGAGGCCGGTGGCCCGGTTGGGGAACACCATATCGGTGATGAGGGCATCGGGCTTTTGCGCTTGCAGCCACCGGTAGGCCTCATCGGCGGTGTTTGCCGCAGCCACCGTACAATTCATCGCGATGAGAATATCTGAGATGATCGTCCGATTTGCGGGGTCGTCATCGGC
>CAYSVE010000079.1:8157-13167 GCA_964434365.1 uncultured Anaerolineaceae bacterium
GTTCCGGTCTAAAGTTCCAGTTTCATTGCGGCCAATTTCAGGAGACCCACACGATGAGCCTCGGAGTCTTATCTGCCATATTCGGTGTGCTATTCATCGCCACGTTGATCAAATCGACGTTGGGCTTTGGTGAATCGATGTTCGCCATCCCGCTACTCACCATGGTGACAGGCATACAAGTCGCAGCGCCACTTGTCAGCCTTATCGTTGCAATTATCACCGCTTTGATGATCTTTCGCAATCGTGCGGCTATCGACGTGCGGTCCATCTGGCGCTTGACCGTCGCCGCCGTCATCGGTATTCCCATCGGCGTTTGGGGGTTACGCACACTCCCCGAGCGACCCATAACTATCGGTCTCGGGGTTATTCTTGTCCTCATCGGGCTGTACTACCTCACCAGCCCGCCCATTCGACCCACACGCGGCACGCCGTGGACCTATGGGTTTGGCCTCGTCTCTGGGATACTCGGCGGCGCATACAACATGGCCGGAGCACCGATTATCATCTACGGTGCGATGCAGCAGTGGCAAGCCGCCGATTTCCGCGGGACGCTGCAAAGCTACTTCATCATCATCAGTGTGTTGATCCTCGTCAACCATGGCCTGTCCGGGTTGCTGACGCTTCACGTGCTACGGCTTGGGCTTTACGCGCTCCCGGTGATGGCCGTCGGTTTTTGGGTGGGCAGCCACTACGCCGAAAAAATACCCCGGCGGGCCTTCGAGAAAATGTTGTATGTGACCTTTGTCTTCTTGGGGGTTGCGCTCATTATCCAAAGCAGATGATGCCGGTAGGCGCACCACCGACCGATACCGCGCCTACCCGCACCTGTCGACGCTTACGTCGTTTCGCCCTCGGGCACCTCGAAGCCATCCGGCAGCACCACCGCATCGACATGAATAACGAAGCCGATCGGCGCTGCAACATGATAATCGTAGGCCGCACCACCGTAGAACGGCCCGTCGGCATCGATGGTGATCGTCGTGCCCGCCAACGTTTCGACGGTCTGCGTCCCCGAGAATTCAAACGGGCGCGGCATGTTGTTCGCAGGTACGATGTGCGACATCAATAACTCGTTCAGCATACCCGGGTCCGTCGAGATGATGCTGAGGGAACCCGGTGGCAGTGCGGCGAAGGCCGCGTCATCGGGCACGATGATGTAAACCCCCGTCATGCCTGCAAGGTCCGGTGCCAGGCCCGCGGTTTCCACCAGTTTGAGGAACGTGTTGTAGCTCGTCCGCTCGATACCCAGTGTCGTCAGGTCAGCAAGGTAGGTGAGTGGGTCGGTCGTGATGAAGTCCACGCCGCCACTGGTCGCACTACCGCCGAAGTTCAAATACCCGGCAATCGACGAGTAGTACGGTTCACCGAAGCCATCGCTGCTCTCACTTACGACCGTGCCGTCCTCAGCAATCACACGCACATCGAAGAACCGCAGCGGCGCATCGTAGGCGACCATATCGCCGTACGCCACATCACTTGCGATCACCTCACCTTCGACCTCGAACGTGAGCGTTTGTTGTAGGCCGTTAAGCTGGAACCACGGTGAACTATCGGCATCCGCAACGATGCCACCGCTCAGTTCCAGCATATCGTACACGCCGATTTGCTCGTCACCTTCAGGGCCATACACCGCAACGATATACTGACGATCCGCCTCCAGCGTCGCGGTAACGTCTTTGCCGAAGTCACTGCCGCCGATCGGCGTTGCATTGATAGACACCTCACCGGCGGGGGCAGGCATCAGCAATGGGTCCCAGAAGAAACCAGCTTCGAACGGCTCTTCGTCGATCGTCACGACCATATCCAGGCCGCTTTCGGCGAAGTTCACCACGTATACCTGCGCCGTGTCGCTTTCTACCGCGACCTGCGCACTCACAGGGGCCAGCCACAACAGGGCAACCAGCAACATCAACAGCTTACGCATAAATATCGTCCTCTCTCAAAACAGATAAACCCGCCGTCGTTAGTACGTACACTGCACCGTCGTAGGCCCACAGCCGAACGACATGGTTCGCGGCCAGCCCATGATCGGCGGCAGTGAGGCGACGCTGCAACTTCGTCCCGCGCGAGGCGAGCAGCCCGTTACGCGTGCCCACGAATATCGTCTCCGCCGATGTCGCGACAGCGGTGTGGCGCGGCCATTGCCCGCCAAACAGAATGGGCGGTAAATCACCCGTGTCTTTCGCATAGTCAAATAGGCGCTTGCCATCGCTACTATGGGTTCCATCCGCGGCGATCATCGGGCGCGAGAAGCGGTTCAGCACACGCAACCTGCCCGCGTCGAGAATGTACCGTCCGTTGGCCGTGAGCACCACCGGCACCCCCTCGATGAACACCAACGACAGCGCCACCCCCGCATCCGGCGGTAGGGGAGCCAGCGACACCCATGCGTCGATGCCCGCGTCCTCGACGCGTAGCAGGTGCGTGTGGCTGCGCTCATTCGGCAGCGTCGCTAACGCGTAGCGTTTGCCCGCGTGTTCCGCCAACGCCACCACGAACTGCACCGCAGTTGTCGCACGCTCTAGTTTGTCATCCTTGAGGGTGGTCAGGCCCTTCGTACCCCCCAGCAGAAAGCCGTTCTCGTGAGGCACAACAACCGTGAGCGCACCGGGATCGGTGCGCATGCTCACCAGCACCCAGTTCTCGTTTTTGTCGAGTTGCCACACGCCGCCCGTTTCGTCCTGCACCACCTGCGGCGAAAAGAACATCACGCTACCGAGTGTTTCGGCAGAGTACGGCGACAACGCCACCGGGTTCAGGTTCGCCGGGCTGTGATACACCGCCTCGCGTGTATCGGCCAGCACATAGCCGTTATCCGTCACCGCAACGAAGCGTGCCCCACTCGCTTGCCCCACAGGATGCACCGCCTTCCCGGCCACACGATACAACGTCGCATCCGTCAGCACGTAGATTTGTTTTTCGGGGCCGGGTGCCGCGTCGATGACTGTTTCTTGCAGCGGGTAGGTGATGCTCTTTCCGGCTTTGTTCACCACGGCAAAGGCACCATCGGCGACTGCCCACAGATGCCCAGAGCTATACAACAGCTTGTGAACCGCAGTCATTTCTCCCACGCGCTCCCATGTGCCGTTTCGCCGGTACAGGCCTTGCGTCGTGCCGATCCACAGGGTGCCGAATGCCATCACTGCCCAGGTAGGGGGGTGGGGTGTTTCGATGTGTTGGCCGCCCTCGACGATAGACAGGCCTTGGGCCGTTGCCGCAAGCAGACCAAATTCCGGCTCTACGGCCAGCGCGCGCACCGCGCCAGGGAGGTTCGTCGCAAGCACGCGGATGTGGTCGCCCTCAAGCACACTCACCGCACCGCTCTGATGCCCGACGTAAACCCGTCCCCCGTGCGGCAACACCGCCGAGAGATCACTGCCCGCGAGGCCGTGCTCGGCGTGCCACGTCCGGTAGATCACATCGCGCGCGTCCCAGCGCACCAGGCCACCCGGCCCGGCCCCCCACACATAGTCATAGCCGTCGACGGCCAGCGCACTCTGGTGAACACGCGGCGCTAACGTTCGCGCGGGGTGGGTAGGGCGGTCGGCGGGGCCACCCTTGGGCCGCACCACCGTGACGATGCCCCGGTTGCCCCACAGTATCGTCTGTGACATACCAAGCTCCCATGCAACTACGCATTAACGATAGCCGCAAAGGGGCCGTTACGCAATTTGCGGCTTCGATGGCCGAGGCCGCAAATGAGGGGCGGTTATGGGTAAACCGGCAGGGGCACCGACGACGCGCCCCGCCCAATGGGGTCGGGCACTAGCGCGTCGCCGACGGTATGAGCAACAGCGCTGCGTGTTATGCGAAGTCGTCGATAACCGTGATGCCCACGGTTTGGTAGGTGCCCATGCCCTCAAGCACGGCAGGCGCATCGTTGAGGTGGACGCGCGCCGTTACAAGCGCCGACGGATTCAGCTTGCTCCGTTGCATCAAGGTCAGCAGGTCCGGGTAGGCGTGGGCCTGCATCCCGTGGCTGCCGTAGATTTCCAGCTCGTTGCTGATGACCGGCCCCATCGGTAGGCGGGGATTTTCATGCTCGCCGACGAGTAGCCCCACCTGCACATGCCGTCCGCGTTTGCGCAGGCTCAATATCGAGTTCTGGCACGTCACCGTGCTGCCCAGCGCATCCAACGAGAGGTGAACGCCGCCCCCAGCGAATTCACGTACCTCGGCAACAACGTGCTCCTGAGGGCGGTCGCTCGCGTTGACCGTGTGCGTCGCGCCAAGCGAGGCCGCGAGGTCCAACGCTGCCGGGTTGATGTCGACCGCGATGACGTTAGCCCCGCTGGCTGCCGCAATCATCACCCCCGAGAGGCCGACGCCGCCACAGCCGTACACCGACACCCACTCGCCGGTGCGCAGCCGCCCCTGCGCTACCACCGCCCGAAAGGCCGTCACGAAGCGGCAGCCCAGGCTGGCAATTTCGGTGTACGTCATCGCCTCGGGGATGCGCACGAGGTTCGTGTTGGCGTAGGGCAGGGCGACGTATTCCGCGAACGACCCCCACATGGTGAAGCCGGGCTGCTGGTAGGCATCGCAAATTTGTTGATTGCCCGTGTTGCACTGCGGACACACCCCGCACCCCAAACAGAAGGGCACCGTTACCCGGTCGCCGATACGCCAGTTTTTCACATCTGGTGCCAACTCGACGACGTCCCCGGCGAGTTCGTGGCCCGGGATGTGCGGCATCCCGGGGATATCCGGGTCGTGGCCCTGCCAACCGTGCCAATCGCTGCGGCAGATGCCCGTCGCGCGCACGGCGATGACCACGCCGCCGGGCGGTGGGGTGGGGTCGGGCACGGTTTCGATGGTGATGGGTCCATTATACGCATGAAACAGGGCGGCCTTCATGGGTGTCGTGCCTATCGGGTAGGGGGCGGTTTAAGTTCGGTGCCCATTTTACCGCACCGCGGGTGGGTGCGCCGCCCGCCAGGACGATACGCGCGATGCCAGAATTAGCGCAGGCTAATTTTCGCCACCATCTGCGACGCCCGCACCATCCCG
>CAYSVE010000080.1:0-9786 GCA_964434365.1 uncultured Anaerolineaceae bacterium
AATCTGCGCCTTCCTGGCTAACGACTAGGCGTTCACCCTTCCTCACATCCTCCATATGCCTCGATGTTATTCAGTTGTGTGCCCCCACAGGCCAATTATGTTCGCATGCGTGCATTCGGGTGGGCATGGGCCTCGTACCGCTCGATGCGAAGCGGTTGCGGGCAGGTCGGGTACAGCCAATGGATCGCCTGGCGGTATTGGTCGCCACCGAATACGTTTAGGGTAATGGGGTAGCGAAACGTCAGGCGGGGCACGAGTTCTTTGGCAACACGACGCTCGATGGGGTCATCGATAAGAATGGCCATCGTGACGGTCGGTAATTTGATCGTCTTAAAGCGCTCACGCATCTGCTGATAACGGTACATCGGGTCCGATGGCCCTTGCGTAATCAGCATCATGCTACAGTCTTCCTGGCGGCGGCACAGCATGATGATGACATCCATGCTGGCATCGATAGCGCCACGGGTGGAATCGACTTGCAAGATTTCGTACAGCGGGAGATTGGTTTCATTGGGTAACATCGATGCTCTCTCCAGTAAAATTACGCTATTGATATTTTCATGTTAAACCCGGTTATGGTATGTTAACAACCTACTGGGTTGATAACATGCTAACTCTCTCACAAAATCACTTCGAAATCGAAATGTTGGCGTTAAGGGGGCATCTGCTTGACGCGCTGCGTGCGTTGGGGCAAGCTGAGGTGGACCGTGAGTAGAGTGAGTGACTGCCTTATGCCACACAAAATCAGTCGACGTACCTTTTTGACGGGCACCCTGGCTGCGGGGTCTGCGATGTTGTTGCCGGGTGCGCGCGCCGCGCGCGCGCAGGAGACGACAGTAATCACACCTGCCGAGATGATCGACGAGACGACGCAGGCCGCCGCCGCCTGGTTAGACCTACTCGATGGCCCGGTGTTGGACAGCGCGATGTTCGTGGCCGATGACCCACTAAGCCAGGACTGGAACTGGATGTTCCAGCGGAGCCGGCCCGGCGTGCCACTCGGTGAGATGACGGACGCCCAGGCCGCGGCGGCCCTCGCGCTGCTCGCCACCGGCATGAGCGAGAGCGGCTACACCAAAGCGCTGGACATCATGGCACTGCAAAGCGACCTTGGCCGCGACCCGCACGCGTTCTGGTTCCGCGTGTTTGGTGAGCCAGGGGCGGCGCGGTGGGGCTGGACGCTCATCGGCCACCACCTTGTGGTGAATACGCGCATCATCGGCGATGAAGTGTTCACCACGCCGATGTTCCTGGGTGCACAGCCGACCGTCACCACCCGCGAGGGTGAGCAGTACCGCGTGATGGACATCGAAGAGCTGACGGCGCGCGAGTTGGTGCTCTCGCTTGGGGCCGATGCCATCTACAGCACGAACAACCCACGCGACATTCTCGGCGACCAAAGTTACCAGATGGAGCGCCCGGCGGCGCAGGGTGTGCCAACAGCCACCTTCACCGAGGCGCAGTTGACGATGTTGGATAGCATCCTCGAAACGTATATTAGCGCGCAGCCTGCGCCTTCCGCCGAGGCGATGCGGCAACAGGTGGAAGACGAGGGGCTGACGAACCTTACCTTCGGCTGGACGGGCAGCACACAACCGAGCGTCCCACACACGTATGCCGTCTTCGGCGAAAGCTTTTTGCTGACGTACAACAACGTCCGTCACAGTGGTAACCACATTCATAGCGTGTGGCGCAACTTCGAGGATGATTTCGGTTTCAGCCGGTTGTAACCCCGGGGGTAGCTTCTTTTTCGTGGGCGGGCGGTTGCGCCCGCCTGTTACCATCGCACGCCTGCATCGCTCCGCCTGTGCGTTGGGTGGTTGCTCATGAGATATAACGGGGCTTCTTACACGCATTTTGTGTGCGGGCTGGTACAATTCACTCAATCTGAATTGCTCATAGGGAATAACCCATGAATGAGGACCCTCGCCCGCGCAAGCTCCACCCCTTGGAACGCGGACCTTACACGCCGCAAAACACGGGCACGACCCAACAAGCGCCCCAACCGCCGCGCGAACGCCTCATCCTGAATCAGTCTCGTGCGATGCCCTACCTCACCTATGGGTTGGTGGCGATCAACGTGGCGATATACGTGCTCAGCTCGCTGTTGTTGCCGAACCTTCAGCAGACCGTGCGGCTGTTCGGTTGGAACTTCGCGCCGGCGATCTTCGGTGATGGCGAATACTATCGCTTCGTCACGTCGATGTTTTTGCACGGCGACCCCCTGCACATCCTGTTCAACGCATATGCGCTGTACATCCTCGGCCCCACGACGGAGCAGGTATTCGGCAAGGGCGGCTTTTTGGGGATTTACTTCCTGGGGGGTATCACTGGCTCGCTGTTGAGCGCGGCCTTCGGCGACCCGGCCATTCCATCGTTGGGCGCGAGTGGCGCGGTCTTCGCGCTGTTGGGGGCGCAGATCGTGTACTTCTGGCGCTATCGCAACGAACTCGGGAGCTATGGGCGCGGTGTGCTGAATCACTATTTGTTTCTCGCCGGGTTGAACCTCGTGTTCGGCTTCAGCATCCCCAACATCGACAACCTCGGCCACATCGGCGGGATGATCGGCGGGGTGGCCACCGCCCTGCTGGCTTTGCCCGTGCTGAAGATGCGCCAGCAGGCGAGCATCACCGGGCTAACCGCGCGCATCGTCGAGGTGCGGCCTGCGCCCACGGCACAGGTTGTACGCGGCAATGTGCTATACGCTATCGCCCTCGTCGGGGCGACGATGTTTGCCGCGTTCACGTTCTCGTTCTAGCTCGGCACGCAGCAGGGCCATCTGCTGCGCGATTTCCTTGTTCTCCTGGCTTAGCCGGGTGAGCACGGTGGAAAAGTGTAGCAGAATGAACAACATAAACACGATCGCCACGCCGAAAAGCGCACTCGGCGCATAGAAGATGCCCAGCCGCGCCGCGAGCCAATCGAGGGTAGTGCGGCTACTACCCAGGATGAGCAGCACGATGGCCGTCATCAGCCACAGCAGCGAGTACTCCTCGCGTAGGCGACGACGGCGCACCAACTCCAGCACAAACGCCAGCAGGCCGATGGTCCCTGCCGTTGCAAAAAGCACCGTTCGGTCTATGGTCATGGGCGGCCCTCAGGGTGTGGGTGGGTGTACATTAGTATTGGCTTCGTCCGTGAAATCTGCGGGCGACATCGTGCCGCTTGGGGCTTTGCCTATTTTGGCGGACGCGCGGAAGCGCGCCCCTACAACTGCGGTCGTCATGGGGCGTAGGGACGGCCTTCTGGCCGCCCGCGACCGAAAACCTAATTTTCCCGGCACGATGCCACCCGAACAACATTGATCCCTGAGGATAGGAAAACATGCACGGCCCCTACACACTGCGTGTGCCGTGTGCCGTGACCGTGCATTTGCGATGCCCTAGTCCTCGTCTTCACCGCCGAGCTGCCAACGCCCGTTCGACTCGTCGAAGCGGAATTCCTCGCTGTTGAGGCTAAACAACACATGGAAGCCTGGCCCCGGTGCGTACTCGCCATCCACGACTTCGCCGCCGGGGATGTAGCGATAGGTGCTCACAAACCCGAACTCCGGCGTGACAGCCCAACCGAGGATGTCGCGCACGGTGGGGTTCTCTCGCCACAGTTTGCCGAACCCGCGCTCTGGCTGAATAAGGCCCTCGGGGGCTTCGATGTTGGGATCGGTGGCGGGTTCGCCCTCGCTGTATGTGTCCTCATAGACGGTCCACGTCCCCTGGCCCTCGCCGGTGGTTTCCAGCACCCAAATCTGGTTCACCGGTTGCACCCAGAACATCCGCCCACCTTCGAAGACCTGCTCGGCGACCTGCACTTCGGCCTCGGTTACAGGCGGGAAGCCCTCACGCTCGGCGTCGTCGTTGCTATCGTCGTCGTCATCGGCAGCAACGACCTGCTCCGGTTGCTCTGCGCCGACGCGCCACACGCGTACGATGCCGTCATCCCCCACCGTGGCGATCTGCGAGCCATCGGGGCTGAACACCGCCTCGTTGATGAAGCCCTCGTGGCCGCTGTACAGCGCAACCTGTTGCCCCGTGGCTGCGTCGAACAGGTGCAGCGTGCCATCCTCGCCACCCTCGGCGAGCAGCGTGCCATCGACATTGAAACGCATAAGCCCAAAGCCGAACGCGCCGATTTCGGCGACGAGGTCGCCGGAGGGGACAGCCCACACGCGCACGATGCCATCACCGACCGTGGTGAGGCGGTCACCCGTTGGGCTGAGGTCCACGGGTTCAATGTCTTCGACGCTCATCAGGACAGTGTCACCCTCCCGCAGCAAAATGATGCTGTCGTCGGCGGGGTCGGCCAGGGCGAGCAGTTCGCGGCCATCGGCCAGGTAGAAGGGCTGCGCGAAGAAGGTCGGGCCTTCGGTTGCGACGGCCTCGCCGGTTGTGGCGTCCCAGGTGATCAGTTCGTTGTTGCCGAAGCTGAACGTCGAGAAGGTGCTGCCATCGGGCGCAAACGCGACCGGTAGCGCGCCCTCGCTGGCGTCGCCATGCCCCGCAAATTGAACCCGTTGCTCACCGGTTGTTACGTCCCACAGGTAAACATTGCCGTCGAAGTCTGCACTCGCGACGAATGTGCCGTCCGCCGAGACTACGACGCCATTCACACCGGTATCGTGTTGCAGCACGCGCTCCTGCGCGCCGAGGGCCGTGTTCCACACCCGTACAGTGCCGTCCTCGCCTGCCGAGGCCAGCAGGCGGCCATCGGCGCTAAAGCTGACGCCATACACCGGGCCATCGTGGGCCTGGAGTTCCAGCGCAACGCCGATTTGCGTCGCATTGGCCAGGGTAATCGCGCCTTCGGCAGCATCGACGGCCTGGACGGGTTCGGCGGTAGCCTGCGCCTGCCCCGGATTCGCCGCGTTAGCCGTGGCCGTCAGCGCGGCGTCGAAGGCGGCCTGTACTGCTGCATCGAACTGCGCGGTTTGCGTCGCCGGGTTCGGCGTCGCTGTGACGGCGGCTGCCGCCGTCTGTGTGAAGTACTCGTTCACGACCGCATCGACGGTCTGCTGAAATTCGTCTTCGGTTTGGGCAAGCGCCGGGAGGAACAACGCCGACACCGCCAGGAGAACCCCCAGGGCTGCGAGCGTTGCGATCAATCCGGTTCGGTTGTTCAGTTTCATCAAGATACCTCGTATCGGGTCATCGACCCCACATGATAACCGAAATTGCCGCTTTCGTGACCTGTGATTGGCCTACTTTACGGGGCAATCGCATCAAATGTAAGCCTTGGCGCTGAAATGGGTACAAAGGCCGATGCAGTCTATTCGCCCTCACCCCAACGCTACGCTGGGAGAGGAAGCCAGAGGACCCACCAAGGGGCATTGCTGCGTAAAATTTCGATGCGATTGCCCAGTCTACTTTTTCGACTATGTTGCCGACCATTCGTATGCTCCAAGATGCTAGCAGATTTCGCCGATAATACTGGCCCACCTAACCCCAACCCCCCCTACGGCATTGTCGATTCCGCCCACGGTTTGGTGGCCTCTGGCCTCAGGTACAACCGTGGAGGCGCGCGTCGTTCCGTTGATGGGCTAGCGGCGAAAGACCGATCCCACGCTAAAACTCAATCACTTCTGGTTAACCTCTCAATCGGGTTTGGATGTGCCCCGTCTATCGTGGGGGCATCGTTCGATACAACCCAGAGGAGAAGCATCACCATGCACAAGTTTATCCGTACAACCCTGCTGCTCACTGCGCTGACCGCCGGGGCCGTCCCCGCGATGGCGCAGGACCATGCCCTGCCCGTGCAGGACTTCATCGAGGACATCGAGGCGTGTGTCGTCGTCGTCGCTGAGGGCATCCCCGTGCCCGAGGGCGTCGAAATCGAAGAAACGGTTCACATTACGGTCGATGAAGATGGCAACGTGACGTTGCAAAGCGAGGACATCGACGCGCCGGGCCTGTATTTCGAGGGGGAACTGGAAGACACGGTGGAGGAGGATTTCAACGTCGTTATCGATGAGGACGGCAACGTCACTATCGAGGGCGATGTGCTGGAGGGGTTCGACCCTAACGCGCCGGAACTGTTCTTCCAGGGTGAAATCGGAACCCTCGAAGCATTCGGTGCCGAAGGCTGCGAGCTTGTCGAAATCGATTCGCTGCCGGATGTCGAGTTCGAGTGGTTCAGCTTCCGCTTCGACTCGGACGAGTAGCGGCGGTTTGCCCCCGGCAAGGAAAACCTAAGGAACACCTACCCTTGCCGGGGGGGCTTGGGCCATCTCCATAGGTTCTGGTCAAGTCTCGCGTAGAATGCAATACGAAAAGACCAACCCAAACCGGAGACCCACCCCGTGAACCCGCACGTCCTTGTCATCGAAGACGACCCCAAAACCGCCTCGCTGCTGCAACTGTACCTGGAAAACGCCGCATACACGGTGACCGTCGCCCACGACGGCGAGCGTGGCCTGCACCTTGCGCAGTCGGCCACGCCAGACCTCGTGCTGCTCGACTTGATGCTGCCGCAGTTGGACGGTCTCACGCTGTGTCGGCTGCTGCGGAAAGAAACCCGCGTGCCACTCATTATGCTCACGGCTCGCTCGACGGAGGAGGATGTGCTGCTGGGCCTGGAAACCGGCGCAGACGATTACATCGTGAAGCCGTTTAGCCCGCGCGAGGTCGTGGCCCGTGTGCGGACGGTGCTCCGCCGCGCGACCGACGCCCCGCCGAAGGCCGCCTTCACGCGGCACGATCTGGTCATCGACCCGGAGCGGCACGATGTCCGCCGAGATGGCCAGCCGATTCCACTCACGCCGAAGGAGTTCCAGATATTGGTGACGTTAGCGCGGCATCCGGGGCAGGTGCTCAGCCGGGGCGCACTGGCAATGGCAGCCTTCGGCCACGGCTACGAGGGCCTGGAGCGCACCGTCGATACGCACATCTTCAACCTGCGGCGGAAACTGGAAACCACCCCTTCGGAGCCGCGATACATCCTCACGGTGTTTGGCGTGGGCTATCGCTTTGCGGAGGACACATGATCTATCGTATACGCTTTCAACTGGTGGCGATGATGGTGGTAGTGGTGCTTGTTGCCACCGGCACCATGACCGCACTCACGTGGGTTGCTAGCCAGAACGCCTTCGCGCACTTCATCACGGTCAACGATGGGGTGCAGGTGGCGCGCCTCGAACAATCGGTGGGGCGGCTCATCGAGGAGACGGAAAATCTCCAGGCTGCGCAGCCGTTCGTCGACGAAATCTCGTCGATGGCCGGTGCCGAAATCGTCGTGATGGATGGCGTCTCCGGCGAAACGCTCATCCAGTCGAGGGTCGGCACGGAGGCCCTACCCGTGACCGACTTCGTGTGGACGGACGTGCAAATCGACGAAACGATTGAGGTCGTGGGGGTCGGTGAGTTTCGCAATTACACGGTGCAGGTGAACCCAAGTATGACGGCAGCCTACCAGCCGGGGCATATCACGCTGACGACACCTTACCAATCGTACACGCAGCGCATTCGCGCGTCGCTCATCCTCGCATCGTTGCTCTCCGGCGGGGTCGCCGTCGGGCTGGCGTTGGCGCTCTCTGCGGCGATTGCCAACCCATTGCAGAACCTCACGCGGGCGGCGAACCAACTACAACAGGGTAACCTGAACCCGCACATCACAACAGGGGGGCACGGCGAAATCGGCGAACTAACGAACGCCTTCGCGCAGATGGCCGCCTCGCTACGACGAAACGAGCAACTGCGCCGCAACATGGTCAGCGATGTCGCGCATGAACTGCGCACCCCCGTGACGAACATTCAGGGTTACATCGAGGCGATGCAGGACGGCCTCATTCCGTTACGACCGCCGCAGTTGGCGTCACTGCACGAGGAGGTGCTGCTTATCGGCCATTTGCTGAAGGACTTGCAGCAACTCGCAGTTGCTGAGGCCGGGCAACTCGACCTTGCGGTGCAGCCCGTACACCTCGCAGATGTGGTGGCGCAGGTGGTAGCGTTGTGGAGTCTGCGCGCGAACGAACGCGATGTGCAGATAAGGGCCGATTTACCGCCCAGCCTATCGCCCATCGAGGCAGATCGAAGTCGATTGGTGCAGATGCTGCAAAACCTGCTTAGCAACGCGGTGCGGCATTCGCCGGCGGGCGGCTGCGTGCGCATCGAGGTGTGCCAGTATGCGACGCACCTCGCGCTGGCCGTGGTCGATAGTGGGCCGGGCATCCCTGCCGAGGATGTTCCGTACATCTTCGAGCGCTTTTATCGGGTTGACCCGTCGCGTAATCGGGGGACCGGTGGCACCGGGTTAGGGTTAGCCATCACGCGGCAGTTGGCACAGGCGCACGGCTGGCGCATCAGCGTCATCAGCCAACCGCACCAGCGCACCGCCTTCACCATCGATATGCCGCGATAGGCTATGTGGCTACCACGACAGCCTTCGCCGATTGAGTGGCGTTGCGGTTCCACGTGATGAAGCCTTTGATCGCCATCACGAGCAAAATCACATACAGCAGCGACAGAAAGCGCACATCGCGCGAGAAGTACAGGAAGATGCCGATGACATCCACGATGATCCAATAAATCCAGCTTTCGGTACGCTTCTGGGCCATCATCAGCATGGCCGAAAAGCTCATGATCGTTGTGAAGGCATCGAGGTAGGGGACGGCTGCCGGTTCGGGGAAAATCGGCGGGATGAGCACATGCGCCTGACTGAAGAACCACCCTGTGAGGGCAGATAGCACCAGCGTGCCCGCCAGCACGAGGCTCATCGTGCGTGGTGTACTGTAAAACACCGCTTGCCCTTCGGACTCGTCGGCCTCGGGTTGCTTCGCTGCTGCACGCCACAACCACCAGCCGTAAGCGCTTGCGCCGAGGTAGTACACCTGCTCGACGGCATCGGCGTACAGCCGTAGTTGATAGAACAGCAGCATGTACAGCAACACACTCGCGATGCCGACCGGCCATGTGAGCATGTTGCGCCGTGCGATGAGCCACACCGACGCCAGATACAAAATCGTGCCGACCAACTCAAGGTAGCTCAGGGGCCAGCCGAGTACGGTGATGGCGATGGTATCTACGCTAAAAATGTTCACGTTGGGGTTGCTCCCTCAATCACAAAGTCACCAAAATTGTCGAACTTCGTATGGCGCGCCAGCATACGCCGAACCGCGTCCACCCGTTGCTCGACGGTGCCGCGCAGCAGCAGGTAGGGCAACCGCCGAATGCGCAGGTCGGCCAGTGTTTGCTTCTGAAAAACGGTTCGGTCGGCCTCGCCGCTTCGGTCCCACGTATCGGCGTAGGGGATGTCGGTATCGCACACGACGTTGAGGTCGTAGCGCGAGGCGGCACGGGTCGCGAGTTCGGCCAGGCGGGGCAGGGCATCGCCGTGGTAAGCCTGCGCGAACATGTACGTCGTGATCGCGTTGGTATCGATGAACAGGTAGCGGTTGGCCTCGGCGAGCAGCTTTTCCTCGCGCTCGATGTGGCCCTCTGCGATTTCGACGAGTTGTTCGGGCGTCAAGCGTCGCTCGATGTGGTTTGCCTCCCAGTATTCGCGGCCATACTCTGGCATCCACACCGTATCGAACGCACGCGCGAGGGCTTCGGCGAGGGTGGTTTTTCCGGTGGACGGTGCGCCCATCAACACGACCGTTGTTATGAGGTCGCGGTACACCGTCGGGTGGACGAAGCGCCGGTTGCCGTAGGGGTCGGCACGCACCGCCGTCCCCGAAACGGGCACGCGCGCTCTGTTGGGGTCGACGAGGCGATTGACAGCATCGAGGGCCTTGCTCATATGCTCACCGTAGAACTCGCTGCTGTAGAAGTGCGTTACGTTGCGCACCTTCCGCGG
>CAYSVE010000080.1:9796-13152 GCA_964434365.1 uncultured Anaerolineaceae bacterium
GATTGCTGGCGTATCGCCGACTTCGGTGGGGCCGTCCCACGCCTCGATGACGGTCAGCTCAGGGTAAAGCGCCCGCAGCCAGTTGGCGCGCACCGTTAGCGGAATCGATGTCGTCTCGGGGGCGTCGTAAATGATGACGCTGACGGCGTCCATCTCTGCCAGGGCGGTTTCGATGACGTGTTGATGCCCCTTATGCAGCGGGGCGTATTTGCCGAGGGTGAGTCCGTGTGTGGGCACGTGCCTTAACCCGTATGACCTCTACTGGAACATTCGAGCCTATTATAATGCTATTTTTCGATGGGCGATACACGCGGGTGAGTATTTAGGATCCATGCGGTAAGATGGAGTCTTTCTGACAATACGACCGAGGACACACCTATGACTGACCCGACCCAAAGCCCTACCGATGACGGGCACATCAGAGATGAGCTCCGCCGCGAAATCCGCCGCAACCGGACGAAGCGCGGCCTCGTACTTGTGAATACCGGCCACGGCAAAGGCAAATCGACCGCTGCGTTCGGGGTGATTTTGCGTATGTTGGGGCGCAAAAAGCGTGTGGCATTGGTGCAATTCCTCAAACATGAGAGCGGCCAATGGGGCGAAATCCGTGCGCTGGCCGAACTCGGCCTGGAGGCCACAAAAACTGGCGATGGCTGGACGTGGACCAGCAAAGAGATGGACGAAACACAGGCCAAGGCGCTGCATGGTTGGGCAATCGCGCAGGAGAAAATTATGAGTGGCGACTACGATCTCGTCGTGCTCGACGAGTTCACCTACCTGATGGACTTCGGCTGGCTGGACGCCGACGCGGTTATTGCGTGGCTGAAGGCCAACAAGCCCGAGGAACTCAACCTCGTTATCACCGGGCGCAACGCGCCACAGGCGCTCATCGACTACGCCGATACCGTCACCGAGATGACGAAGGTCAAGCACGCCTACGACACGGGGATACCAGCACGCGCGGGCATCGAGTATTGATGCGGCGGGTGTTGCTCGGGGCGCTGCTGTTCGACCTTGCCTTCGGTGACCCGGCCAATCGGTGGCACCCCGTCGCATGGATGGGATCTGCAATTTATTGGCTGCGGAAAAACGCGCTCGCGCGCGGCAAGTTCGCCTACGGCGGCACGCTGACGGTCGGCGGGGTGATGGTTGTGGCGAGCCTCGCTGCACTCGCAGAGCGGGCCTGCAAGCGCCTCCCGGCGCCGTGGAATTGGCTGGCGCGCGCCTACCTGCTGAAGCTTATGTTTTCGCTGCGTGGCCTCGATGCTGCTGCGGCTGAGGTCGAACGCGCGCTCCGCACGGGGGATCTGCCGGAGGCGCGCCGCCTGTTGAGTTGGCACCTCGTCAGCCGCGACGTGACGACGCTGTCGCCGTCGCAGGTGGCCGCCGCCGCCGTCGAATCGGTCGCGGAGAACACCTCCGATGGGATCATCGCACCGCTGTTGTGGTACGCCGTCGGCGGTTTGCCCGCCGCGACCGCCTATCGCTACGTGCAAACCTGCGACTCGGTGCTGGGTTACCGCGATGCCGAGCGCGAGTGGCTTGGCAAAATCCCCGCGCGGGCAGACGATGCCTTGAACCTCATCCCTGCGCGGTTGACGGCGCTCCTGTTCACATCGATGCGCCCGCATACGTGGCATGTGTGGCGGCGCGATGCGCGCGTCACGGCTAGCCCGAACGCCGGGCACTCCATGAGCGCGATGGCCGGTGCGCTGGGCGTCGAGTTGGAAAAAGTGGAACACTACACGCTCAATGCCGGGGCACGTCAACCCGAGCCGGATGACATCCGCACGGCGCGCGGGTTGATGTACGGCGCGGTCGGGCTGTGTACAATCGGGTTGCTGCTGGTGATGAGGAACTACAATGATTGAGCCGAAACCGGAAGTCGCGGCGACGCCGCCCGCGCACCACGGCGCGTTCGACTACGATGAACTGGCGCGCCTGGGCTACTCGCCCGATGAAGTCATCGACTTCAGCGTGAACAGCAACCCCTACGGCCCGCCGCCCGGCGTCCAACAGGCGATTGCCCGCGTCCCCCTCGACCGCTACCCGGACCGCGAGTGCATCGCGCTGCGGGAGGTGCTCGCCGTGCGGCATCATGTGAACATCGAGCAGATTGTGGTGGGCAACGGCACCGCCGAGTTGCTGATGCTCATTGCGATGGCGTTCATTCGGCGGGGGGATAAGGTGCTTGTCGTCGAGCCGACATTCAGTGAGTATGAGCGGGTGGCGCGGCTGAATGGTGCTCAGGTTCACAAAATCGTGGTTGATGCCCCGGATTTAACACTACACGCGGATATGCTCGTTTTGGCTCTGATGGACCATGCACCCCGCTGTGTGTTTCTTTGTCAGCCCAACAATCCCACGGGGCAAACACTCAACGCAACTCAGATACGTAATTGGGTTCAACTACATCAAGATACATTGTGTATTCTGGATGCAGCATATCTTCCATTTACATTTGCAGATGATTTGTTGATACCTAGCCTACCCAACTTAATCATCATTCACTCGATGACCAAAAATTACGCGCTCGCAGGGTTACGCCTGGGGTATGCGGTTGGCCATCGCAATGTGATCGAGGCGATACGCGCCGTCCGCCCCGCGTGGAACGTCAATGGGTTGGCGCAGGCCGCAGGGGTAGCCGCGCTGGATCAAAACAAGTGGCTCCGCGAAGCAGTCAATCAGTTGCACACCAACAAGCGCGAGCTTACTGCCGGGCTGAAGTCGCACGGCTACGAACCGCTGCCGTCTGCTGTGCACTACTTCCTCATGCACGTCGGCGACGGGGCGGCCTTCCGCGCGAAATTGCTGAAGCACAAAATCATGGTGCGCGACTGTGCCTCGTTCGGTCTGCCGGAGTATGTGCGCATCGCTGCCCGCACGCCCGAAGACAACAACCGCCTGCTAGAGGCAGTCGCTGCGCTGCCACGGTAATAGTGGTTTGGGCATGGAAAGTGGGTAATGATGGCCCCGAAAGAACCTTAAAAGTCCCCTCTCAGTTTACGGGGGGAGGGGACTTAGGGGTGGGGTTTGTTTTTGTTACAGGTACCGCGCGCTGCTCATCGCGACCAGCGCGATAACGGCCAGCCACGCGCTGATGTTGCTGTGCAGGTGCACCTTGCGCTTCAGTTCGTCGAGTTCGGGTTGCTGTTCGGCGGTCGGCTCACCCTCGACCGCGCGGGAGGCCGTGGCGAACTTCGCGAGGTTGCGCCCGGTCGCGGCGGCACCATGCCCGAAGGCGAGTAGGCCCACCAGCACGCCCGTCCCGAGGACCGCATTCCCGACTGTCGTGTAACCCGCACCCCAACCGATCCTCCAGAAGACGTACAGCCCGGCCACCGTCGTGACGATGG
>CAYSVE010000081.1:0-13095 GCA_964434365.1 uncultured Anaerolineaceae bacterium
CGTGAGGGTCGTTATGGCGTGGTCGTCATCCGACGCAATGTCGATCGGCATAAAAGCCTCGTGTAAACTCTTACATCTCACAAGAATATTGTAGATGACGATGCTGGTGAATTTTGTAACAAGAGTATGGTAGGTTGTAAAAAATAGGGCGCTTTGCACGCCCTAATGTAACCCAGATCACCGTAATATTCTGTAAGACGTAAAGAACCCGTGAGCTAATTGTTAGCCCACGCCCGCGAGCGCTCGACAGCCCGCTGCCAGTCGGCATAGAGTGCGTCGCGCTGGTCGGCGCTCATACGTGGCTCGAAGGACCGTTCGAGCCGCCACTGTTGCTCGATTTCTTCCTGGCTATCCCAGAAGCCAACCGCCAACCCCGCAAGGTAGGACGCCCCCAGGGCTGTCGTCTCGGTGACCTCTGGCCGCTCCACGGGCACGCCGAGAATATCGGCCACGAACTGCACCAAGAAGTTGTTGCGCACAGCGCCGCCATCCACCCGCAGGGTTTGCAGGTCGATACCGCTGTCTGCGGCCATCGCGTCGATCACATCACGCGTTTGGTAGGCCATGCTCTCCAACGTCGCGCGGACGATGTGAGCGCGGCCCGTCCCACGTGTAAGGCCGACGATGGTGCCGCGCGCGTACTGGTCCCAGTAGGGTGCTCCGAGACCCGCAAAGGCCGGTACAAGATACACACCATCGTTGCTATCGATGCTGGCCGCGAGCCTTTCGGTTTCACTGGCATCGGTGACGATCTTCAGTTCATCGCGCAGCCATTGGACCGCCGCCCCGGTCACGAAGATGCTTCCCTCAAGGGCGTATTGCACCGGGCCGGTTTCGCCCAGCTTCCACGCGATCGTCGTGAGCAGGTTGTTCTTGCTCTCGACGGGTTCGGTACCGGTGTTCAACAGCAGGAAGCTACCCGTCCCGTAGGTGTTCTTCGCCATGCCGGGTTTGTAGCACGCCTGCCCGTAGCTCGCGGCTTGCTGGTCCCCGGCGATACCCGCGATCGGAATCGACGCGCCAAACAGCTCGGGGATGGTCGCGCCGTACTCCATACTGCTGGGCACGACCTGCGGCAACAAACTCATGGGGATGTTCAGGCGCTTGGTAATCGTTGTGGACCACCACTTCTTGTGAATGTCGAAGAGCATAGTGCGGCACGCATTGGACATATCGGTGATGTGCAGATCACCCCCGGTGAGCTTCCACACGAGGAAGCTATCGATCGTGCCAAAGGCGAGTTTGCCCTTTTCGGCCCGTTCGCGCACACCGGGCACATTCTCGAGTATCCACGCGACCTTGGTACCGCTAAAGTACGCATCGGTGACAAGGCCGGTCTTCTCCACGATGGTCTTGTCGAAGCCTTCATCGCGTAGGGCATCGGCCATACCGCTCGTGCGGCGGTCCTGCCACACAATCGCATTGTGGACGGGCTGGCCGGTCTCGCGGTCCCAGATAACGGTCGTCTCGCGCTGGTTGGTGATGCCAATCGCCGCGACCTGCTCTGCCGTGACGTTGTGGTTGCGCATCACTTCCTGCGCCACCTTGAGCTGTGTCGTCCAGATGTCGTTCGGGTCGTGCTCTACCCAACCGGGCTTCGGGTAGTGTTGGGTAAATTCCTGCTGAGCAGTCCCCACGACACGCCCATCGTGGTTGAACAAGATCGCGCGCGAGGACGTTGTGCCCTGGTCTAACGCAAGAACGTATTCTTTGGCCATGAAAAATTCCTCTATCTTGGTCGTAACAAGCAACGCGTTGATATTAAACATTTCGGGGTGTCGTCGCAAAACGCGCCCTGCCCCACCGATGCTTTGCGCCGTAACACGAGCAACCATTTAAGAACGGTGTTTGAACGTGTATGAATCAACTGGGCAGAACCCAAAAACGGCCCGCTGGGGGCCGTTTTAGCACGGTGCTTGAACTGTGCAAAAATGATTCAAAGACGATTCAACGACTGCCCTACTGCGCGAGGGTGATGACAAGCTCTGGGCTATCGGGCCGCCACACGAGGACGTACGGCTTACCGTCGCTGTAGTTGGTGTTTAGCTGTAGTTCGCCACTCGTCAAACGAGACACAACGATGGGGCTACCCGTGATGGGGTTCACGCTCGTGCCAAGGATGAGGTTCTCACCCTCGGGTATACCCGCAACGGCGATTTCCTCGCCCGTCACCTGCAATGCGAGGATGCCCTGCCCGGTGTTCGGGTCGATGGCGTAAACCTCAACAAGGCCGCCGTACAGCGCGACCGGCGCAGCGAAGTCCTCCGCATTCACGCGGCCATCCGGCAAACGTGCACTGGAACTGGTCGCGGACTCGATGACCTCACAGCGAATGTTGTATGTGAAGGTGCCCGTAATCGTGCCGCCAGCCAACTCGAACACAAGCTCCAGTCGCGCATCGCCGAGGACCGAGTAGCGTATCGTTGCAGGGGCGGCCAACGGGCCAGATAGCGACTCACCCGTTCGCTGGGAGGCGATGCGCATGCCGACCTGCTCCCCGGAGAACAACTCATCGAATGACAGGTCCTCGTCCGCATCCGTGTCATCCGCCCTTGCCGATGACACAAGCTGCGCGGATGGCTCCTGGATGGCATCGGCGACTTCCTCGACTGAGAATTCGATTCGCTCACCAGCGAGGAAATCGCCCTCGAATGTTTGGCGCAGGCTCCCATCTGCGATTGCCCCACCAAGTTGGTCGACCGCCTGACACGCGGCGCTCTGCGCCTGGGCGGGCGCACCCCACCACATAAGCCCCAGCAGGAACACCACCGACAATGCTGTACGCATTGGCAAATCACCTCGCACAAACTATCAGCACACGCTACAGATATATCACATTTGTAACAGAAGTGGGTATAAAAACCGGCAAAGTTAGGTGTTTTTCAGATTTTGCGTTTGGGCGAGGGTGCCTATGACGAGGGGTGCCCCAGTGTGTGCTTTAACAGCTCAACGAGCATGGTGGTACTCATCCCAGGCACGCCACCTAGGATGAGATGAGGATCGTCGTTAAGGGTTTAGGGCCTGCCAGGTAGCAATGAGCTTTTGCGAAATGGGGTCGGCCACATCTTTGTCCTGCCAGTACTTCACATGCGACGCCGGGGTCAGGCTATCCACGATGTTGCCCACGTTCACCTGCTTGTCCTCGGTGACCTGAGCGTCGTACAACTCATTGAGCGTCTTCAGTGGCCAACCGATAACATCATCGCGGTCGTACATATTCACCCACTCGGTTGGCACATTGCTGTGGTGCTCACTCAGGTTCGGCGATGGGATGGAAATCGGCACACCAAAGTTGTTGTAGCGCAAGCTCCACAGCGCCAACGGCGACCCCAACGTATACAGCAGCGCAAGGGTCTCGCCACGGTCGAGCGGGGTATCGCCCATGTTGGCCCGTACCATGCTGGAAATAAGGTCTTTCCCGGCGGCGGTCGCTTGCAAGTCGTAGATGAAGTTGCTCGCGACGATCGTACCGAGGCTGTGCGAAATGATGCACAGTGGTGCATCTGGCCCGGCGTCCTCGCCGAGCGTCTTCAGCGTTGCAGCAAATACCGAGTGCACCCCATCGTAGGTCGAGCGATCGCCGAAGGCGATTTGGTAGGCGATGGCATCTGCGCCGAAATCCATGAGGAAGCGACGCGTTTTGTCGTAGTCGAGCCTGGCATTGCTGTTCATGCGTTCCCACAACTCGTCCTCTTTGTCTTGCAGGACGGGTGCCCACCACACCGACCGAATGACGATGTCATCGCCGCAGGTTTCGCGGCACCGCTCGTCGATGGCGTTCACCATCTTCTCGGCGAAGTTCTCTAGCTGGCGGCCAATACCGTGGATTACGGCGACGGCAACTTTTCTTGTCATGACGGCTTACTCCTCGTAATTATTTTGTGGCTTTTTCCAGCGTACCGGCTTCGGCTTCGGCGGCAACTTTGCGTTTGTTGTAGTACTCACTCACCCGCTCTGCGAAATCGAGCAAACCGGCTTCTTGCTCGCGGCCTTTGAGGATACCCGCGACACGACGCAGGGTATCGATGAGCGTATCGAAGGCGTAGGCGGCATCGTTGGGCACGGCCTCTAACGCCGAGGGTAGTGTATCCTCAGCCTCTATCAGGAGCCCCAATGCGAGTTGGCTGGTCAACAAATCGAAGTAACCCCAGTAGTTGCCCACGGTCGCCTGCGCTTCGGCAGCCGCCTATTTTTCCACGCGGGCATACATGGCCAGCATGTCGTCGACACGACTTTCGCGCCCATACAAAGTTGCCAGGTTGCCAAACGGGTACGAAGAGTACGGTGTAACCACCTTGGCCTGCTCGTACGCGTTGATGGCCTGCGAAATTTGCTCACGACGGCTGTAAAGGCCACCGAGTGCGCCCCACCAGCTTTCGCCCTCCTCATCGATGAGCCTGGGCGAAACTTTCAACCCTTTCAACATCCACTGTTCGGCCTGGTTGTACATCTCACTTTGTTCAATGCCGGGGTCCATCTTCTGGCCGATGCGACGGTATGCGAAACCCAGCGCAACCATGGCCGGGGCAAAGTTCTCATCGATCTCAAGCGACTTGCGATGATTTTGCAGTGCCGCTTCAAGTTCCCCCTGGTAGGTGAGCACATACCCGAGGCGGTAGTAAATCACCGGGTTGTTGGGGTCCAGGTCTAGCGCACGACGGAATGTTTCGGCGGCCCCGGCATAGTCCGTCGCTTTGTACTGCCGGTCGCCAAAGGAAAGCAGCGTACTGGCGAGTGTCGCCTCGCGAGCGGCGTTGCGTTGCTCGTCCACCTGGTGTTGGATGCTGTTGCGTAACTCGTCGAACTGATGCTGGAAGTTCTCGCGCAGCGCGTCGAACTCCTTCGTACGCTTATCCAGGTCTTCGAACAGTTTTTCCGTCTCCTGGAGGATGCGCCTGCTGGTTTCCTCGGTCTCTTCCTTGATCTGCTTGCTGGTTTGCTCGAGGTTGCTTTCTGCACTCAACAGGCGCACAAAGCCGAACGCCCCCAACGCCGCACCGACCACCGTAATCGCGACGCTGATTGCCTCGAAAATACCCAACAGGTTAAAAGCGAGTTCGGCGGCGGCTTCGGCGTCCTCGGCGGCGGCTTGCGCCTCGGCAACGGCAGTGGCCAGGGGGTCATCCTGTGGGGCACCCGGTGGGTCATCCTGGGCGAAGGCCGCCCATGTCGTCATCGACAGTAGGCCCAGGCAGCAGATTGCAATAACTATCCTGCGCATAAAATCAGGCTCCAAAGAAGGTTTCCAGTGCGTCGCGCATCCCCTTCGGCCCGGCAGTCGTCGCCACCAGGCGAATGTCTCCGCGCGAGATGATCGAACGTAGTAACGATTGACTGGTTTCGCCGGTTCGTTTGGCCGTCGCGAGCGCGTCGGCGAAGCGCCCACTGCCTTCCAGCACGATCAGCGGCATGCTCAGGTGTTTGGTCGTTGCCATGTAGGCCTCTTGCCGGGTGATGCTGCCGCCGTTGATGACGATGCCAATTGACGGGGCGCTGCGCTTCGGGTCATCGCGCACGCCCCCTGCCAGCGCATGGGTGAGGTAAACGATCGTCTCGGACTCGTCGCCGTATTCATCACCGCTGACGAGTACAAAGTGTGAGTGCCCCTCGCACAGGGGGTACGCCTCTGTCTCCGATGGATCTGGGTGGCCGGGATACGTCACGCGTGCGTAAGGGGCAATGCCAATGAGCGGAAAGGTGTAGCCATTGTTGCGACGCGCCATCGCCATCATCTCGATGACGCCCGCCTTGGTTGCACCGTCGATAACGGTGATGCCATATTTCTCGGCTGTGGGCGCAATACCGTGTAGGAACATCTCTCGGGTAAGGCGTTTGTCCTCGTCGGACATCTGTCCCGCCCCACCTGTGATAAAGATCGACGGACCGGGTTTGAGGTCCAGCAGATTGATGATTTCCCCGGGTTTGGCATCTAGTGGCACGCGCACAGATGGCGCACTTTCGCCAGGCAGCACAGAAATTGTATACGGTTTGCGTTCTGGGACGGAGTTGCCCCCACCGAAGAGTTTGCGTATGAACCCCATGAATTCTGCTGACCTCCACACGAAGCTGAACGTTGCGCGGCGTTGGGCTAATATTACTCCAAACCCTGCGTTTGTGCCCACGAGTGCCCGGTTTCGGCCAACGAAAACCCACCCTGAGCGGTTAAAATAGGCACGTTGATCATCAAACTAAACTAGAGTACACACGACATGACCCCGACCAAAATGCTGCTCGCGTGGTACGACACCCGCGCGACAGACCTCCCCTGGCGTGGTACGGGCAACCCGTACCACGTGTGGCTCTCCGAAATCATGCTGCAACAAACTCAGATCGAAACCGTGAAGCCGTACTATGCCCGCTTCCTTGAGGCTTACCCCACGGTGCAATCCCTTGCGGCTGCGCCGCTCGACGATGTGCTGAAGCTGTGGGAGGGCCTCGGTTACTACAGCCGCGCACGCAACTTGCATAAGGCCGCACAGGTCGTCGCGAATGAGCTTGGCGGCGAATGGCCCACCACCGCCGCCGATTTGCAGGCAAAGCTGCCCGGCGTCGGGCGCTACACCGCCGGGGCTATCGCGAGCATCGCCTTCGATGAACCCGCCGCAGTACTCGACGGTAATGTGATCCGTGTGCTGACGCGCCTGGAAGACATCGCCGACGATGTGACCCAAACCGCCACGAAAAACCGCCTCTGGGACATCGCACAGGCACGTGTGCCCACGACCCGCCCCGGCGATTACAACCAGGCCATCATGGAGCTTGGGCAAGCCGTGTGCCGTCCACGTAACCCGGCCTGCGACGAATGCCCCGTGCAAAGGCACTGCCTGGCATACACCAATGGCACCCAACACGAGCGCCCCGTGAAGAAAAAGCGCGCCAAAACGCCCCACTACGATGTCGCTGCGGGCATGGTGTGGGACGACGCCGGGCGCGTGCTCATCGCGCAACGTCCGCTGGACGGGCTACTTGGTGGCCTATGGGAGTTCCCCGGCGGGAAGCAAGAACCTGACGAAACCCTGCCAGAGTGCCTGCAACGCGAACTCCATGAGGAACTCGGTATCGACGTTGCAGTCGGTGAATTGTTTACTGTGGTGAAGCACGCCTTCACGCACTTCAGAATTACGCTGCACGCCTTCACCTGCCAATACGTGAGTGGCCCCCCCAAAGCACTCGGCGTGAAGGACTTCGCGTGGGTCATGCCTGACGACCTCGACGCTTACAGCTTCGGCAAAGCCGACCGCGACGTCATCGCGGAACTCAAGCGGCGCGACGAGATGCTGTTCTAGCCCCCTGTTAGAAAATTTGTACGAATATCGGGTTTCCGGTTAAGCGCCCCGTCAAGTACACTAGAGGGTATGACTGATACACCGCTTTTCGTCGAGATGTTCCCCGTGTTGGCGGCGGCGATGCCCAAACTCACCGCCTACCAACCCGTTGGCGATATGCCCAGCGCGTTCCTCGCGAGCCGCCTGCTGGAGGAAAAAGCCGGGGGCCGCTGGGTGTGGACCGACGGTCTGCTCATCACGGACACGCCCGCCGACCCGAAAAAAACCGTCGGCGCCGAGAGCCTGGAGAAAATCCCCCGTTGGAAGCCCACGCCCACAGCTATCGCCGGTTTCCTCGCGCGCGGCCTCGTGCCGCTGCATCACACCGACCTCGCAAAAGCGCTGGAAGCCCCGTTGCGGGGGAACTTCCGCGTGTTGCAGGAAGCGACCTTCCGCAATTGGACGGTCGATGACCAACCGGCGCTTTCCATCGGTGTGACGCAGCGGCTCATCTACCGACAAGACCTCGCCGAGTACGCCGCGACCCTGCGCGCAACGCGCGGCCTCATCGGCATGAGTGTGACCGACAAAACACCCGCCGCCGATGGCCGACGCCTTGTGGGCGACATCAGTGCCATCGATGGCACCGTGAAAGACCATCGCGCGAACTTGCTCGCCCGGGCGATTCGCCCGGCTGCACGCGCCATCGTCGACAAAGCCCCAGATAGCGAACCCGTCGTCAAAGTGAAAACGTCACGTGGTGAGGTGGCTTACGCCACCAGTGCGCTGTACATCCTGCTCCGCGACCGCGACTACACCAAGCTGCGCGTCGACGCTGCCGAAGCGAAAAAGGCCAGCTATCAGAATATCGGCGATCGTGCGCCAGCCGTCGCAGCGGCATCGCGCGTGCTGAAGGCCGCCGGGTACATCGACGACGCGTACAATTCGAAGAACGTCGGTAAGCAATTTTTGTCGCCGGGCAAAATCGGCTTCGATGCACAAATCCGCCTCGGCGACCAAACACCGCGCCCATACAATGCACGCGGCGTCTTCGGCGAAATTCGGCAAAGTGGTATGTTTTCGCTCAGCACCACCGTCGCCGTGAAGTTGCGCCTCATCAACGCGCTGGGCGAGGAACCACCGAATAAGTTCGACAAACAAGTGGTTGCGCGCCTCGCGGAAATTGGCATTCAGGTCGAAGGCGTACAGACGGTCATCACGACCGGCCTCACAGAAACCGAAGTGCAGAACGCCCTCGCACCGGTTGCGCCTGGCACGGTCGATATTGGGCTGGCATTGTTGCCCGGCAAACCGCCCAACGACTTCAGCACCGAGAAGCAGTGGCAACGCTTCGTGAACCTCAAGCTGGCTGTTATCGAAAAGAACCTGCCGACGGTATGCGCCTACGAAGACATCATGACGGCCCGCGATACTGCGCAGGAGACAGCCCTTACCCTCGCAAGGATGATCGGCAATGTGCCGTTTGCGATGGGTGTCCCGCTCGATTTCACCGATTTTGTCCTCGGCCTGGATATTCTTCGCGACGACACCAAACAGTCCACCGCGATGATGACGGTTTACCCTAACGGCGGCGAATACGCCGGTTACGCGCTCAACGACTTTAAACCAGGTACCTGCCCTATCGACACGGACCTGACGAACGACCTGTTCAAAGGCAATCGCGTGCTGATTCACGTGTTGGCTCCGCTGCAAACTGACGAACAAACCGCACTCGAAAAGTGGGCGAAGCGCCGCAAAATCACCGTACACACCGTGGAAATAACCACAGACAACCACCCGCGCATTTATGCGTTGGATAAAGGCATCAGTCAGCCGCCGGTCGGGTCGGCGTTTCGGCTGGGGGCCGATGAGGCCCTCGTGGTGACATCGCTACCGTCACATAGCCAAACCCCCACGAATCCCGTCCGCGTGAAAACCGATGGCTCACTGCCCTTGGAAAACGCGTTGCGGTCGGTGTTGGGGTATACGCTGCTTCACCCCGCATCGACGAAACCGCGCCTACCGCTCACACTGCATCACACCGAGCGCGTGCGGCGCATGCTGCGCGCGGGCGTTCGCCCCGCCGACCCACGCGGAGATATTCTCTGGTGGCTGTAAATCTGCTGTTCGTCAGCAGTTACAGTGGCCTAGGTGGCGGCGAGACCGCGCTGTTGTCGCTCGTTACTCACCTCGATGGCACACGCTTTTGCCCGCATTTGCTCGTTCCTTGCGAGGGTGACCTGGCCGACGCATGGCGTGCACGGGGTTGGCCTGTGCATGTGCATCGGTGGCGGGGTGCGAGTGTGTACTTCATCCCGCCGATTTGGGCGCGCTTGCCCATCAGCCGCAAAATCGAGGCGATCATCCACGAGCACGACATTTGCATCGTCCATGCGGAGTACCACGCCTTGCCGATGGCCCTGCCTGCCGCCGAACGCGCCGGGGCCATCCCCATTTGGACATGCATGGGCTGGTGGTTCCACCCGAAACCGTGGCAGCACGGTTTTTTCCGTAGGGCGAAGCACACCTTCGCGCACTCACAGGCCATCAAGCGCGGGTTTCTCGGCGAGCCGCCGTTTATGCCACTGGACTCGGTCGAGGTGTTGTACCCCGGTGTGAACACCGAGCGCTTCCGTCCTGGCCGCGATGCGGCCTACGTCCGAGCGGCGTGCGGCATACCCGACGATGTGCCACTTATCGTGATGGTCGCGCGGTTCCAAAATGTGAAGGGCCACGATACGTTTCAGCGCATGGCGAAAATCGTCGCGACTGAGGTGCCGACGGCGTGGTTTCTCGTTGTAGGCGAAAACACCCAAACCCGCGCTGACGACGCCTATAAGCGTCGTATCCTCGATGAGGCGACCACCGACCCCATTCTGCGAGATAAACTCGTCTACGCCGGTTTCAGGGCCGATGTGCCTCTTGTGCTCAACGCCGCAGATGTGGTTGTGTGCGCGTCACACTTCGAGGGCTTCGGCATGGTCAACGTAGAGGCGATGGCGTGCGGTGTGGCCGTCGTCAGCACGAACAATGGCGGCCCCGCCGAAACGATCATCGACGGCGAAACGGGTTTCCTCGTGCCACCCCAAAACCCCATCGCCCTGGCCGAGCAAGTCATCGCCCTGTTGAAAGATGATGACCAGCGCGCGAAACTCGGCGACGCCGGTCGTGTTCGGGCAAAACGCGTTTTCGCGGCGCAGGCCGTCGCTCACCGCTTTGCCGATGTTATGGAGATGCTGTTACAAGTTTAGGACAATAGTTCTATTTTTCGATTTTTTGTTCTACTTCATACTGGCAGTATCGCAATCACACACAAGGACATTCAACGATGACCCACATCGATACGACATTCAGCGTGAAAGCCTGGGACGAAAAAACCTGGGAGGGCGACCCTGCAAATGACGTCCAGGGCAGCAAAATGACCCACGCCGCGATCAAGTACGGCTACAAGGGTGACCTCAGCGGCGAAAGCGACGTGCAGTACATCATGTGCTACCGCGACGACAAAACGGGTGTGTACTACGGCCTGGAGAAAATCACGGGTAGCCTGAACGGTAAACAGGGCAGCTTCGTCATTCAGCATGACGGCATCTTCGACGAAACGACCGTCAACGCCACCGTGACGATCGTCCCTGACTGCGGCACAGATGGCCTTGAGGGCCTCACCGGCACCGGTCAACTTGCTATTGACGGCCACGCCGAACAGTACACGCTCTCGCTCGACTACGAGCTGGCCTAGCCTGTGGCGCGCATTTTGATGATCTCCCGGTGCCCGGCGTGGCCGTTGCATCTGGGAGATCGCCTGATTGTTTATCACCTTGCGCGTGAACTGAGTGCGCGCGGTCATCAAATCGACCTCATCGCGTACGCCCAACGCCCCTCCGATTGGAGCCTCAGCGAGCAACAGCCATACACACGCTTCTTCCACGATGTGACGTTGTTTAGCGAACCCCGCCGCCCCGCGCCCGAAGTGCTTCGACGCGCGGTTTTTCCGATGGCACGTTTTCCGCAAAAAGCCGAACATGCCTTCGCGTCGGAGGTGTGGCGCGAGATCGAACGCCGGGTGGCATCCACCGACTACGATTTTGCCCACCTATTCGGTGGGGTGCAGGTCTATGAGTTTTTCGGTGCGTTGGGAGATCTCCCCGCCATCATTACCCCTTACGAGAGCTACAGTCTGTTTCTGGCGCGTTTGATCTCGCATTTGACCACCGACAAGGCACCCGCCCATAAAGTCGTGCTGGCGCGCTTACAGCGCGTTCTCGCGAGCAACTTCGAGCGCTGGATGTTCGAACCTTATCGCCACACGGTTGTTGTCAGCGAGGCGGACCGCGACGAATTGCTCGACATCAACGCGACACTGCCCGTGAGCGTTATCCCCAACGGTGTGGATATTCCAGCCACACGAACTACCGAACGCGAAAAAAATCGCATTCTGTTTCTCGGTAACTACGAGTACGCGCCTAATGTCGACGCGGCAATGTGGCTTGCCCGCGAAATTTTCCCCCGCATTCGCGAGCAAATCGCCGACGCAAAATTGTGGCTGGTGGGTAATGCCCCACCGCCGGAACTCCGCGCATTGGCGAGTGACCACATCGAGGTGACAGGACGGGTCGTGGAGGTACGCTCGTACTTCGAGCGCGCGACGGTTTTTTTGTGTCCGTTGCGTATTGGGGCAGGCATCAAAAACAAAGTCCTCGAAGCCCTTGCGCATGGTTGCCCCGTCATCGCAACGCCCCTGAGCGTAGATGGCATCGCCGTGGCGCATAACCGCAGTGCCCTCATCACCTCAGACGCAACATCTCTCGCCGTGGAAACGGTGCGCCTGTTCAAAACCCCTGCCCTGCAAACCGAGTTATCGACAGCCGGTCGGGCACTTGTCGAAAAGTCGTATTCGTGGGGTAGCGTCGTCGATCGTTATGAGGCGTTGTATCACACATTACGCTGAAGATCACATACTGTTTGGGAAAAACCATGCTGGCGTCTGCGCGCGCAGCGGTTGTCATTTTGAACAAGTGTGGCGCACAAAAAATTTTTTAAAGGTAGTCGTAGTAGTAGGGCCTGTAGAAACTGTAGAAAACTTTGTAATACCAAACGCAATGTGGGATTTATTTCCCAACCGTTAAAGGCCATAACCAAAATTTAACCCAAGCGTGTGTGATTCTGCGGGATAAAAGTTTTCGACAGGGTCTGTCGAAAACTCCCGAGTTTTCGACATTTGTCTACAGGCACCTGTTCAAAACTTTTTGCACTAACCCAAAAATAACCCAAATTACATACTTTATTTCAAAGTTTTCGACATTTGTCTACAGGCTGTTCAAAGTTTTCTACAGGTTATCGACAGGTTTTCTACAGAGTTTTCGACAGTCAGGCTTGTGAGTGCCATATATGTCTTGGGATAGTTTTCAAAGATTGGGAAATTTATCCCAATTTTTTGGGATAAATGCTTGGGATAACCGTAATATTCGGGCTAATATGCGCGGTGGATTTGGGATAAATGTTAGGGGCACGTTAAGCGTTTTTGGCGGTATGATGCTACTCGAGGTCGCAAAAAGGGAGGCTAACGGTGTTAGGAACATTTGTCGATGCGTTCGGTTTCAGCGTGTTGTGCTGTCTCATTCCGTCTGTGTTGGTGTCGTTTTTCACCCCGGCGGTGATGTGGTTCTTTAGTCGAAACAAAAACGATAGGCGGGGGGGACCACTCGGATGCGTAGGGGGGCTGTTGCTTTACACAGTGCGATACATCGCGAGAGTGATATTGCTCTTTCTGCTTTCGATCGTGATGTCGAGGGCTGTCCAGAAGATAGGTGGTGATGAGGCTGCGACCGCC
>CAYSVE010000082.1:0-13040 GCA_964434365.1 uncultured Anaerolineaceae bacterium
ATTGTCTTGCCAGCGAACGACGTCATTGCGACATCACCGCCAAAGGATAAGGCAAGTTCTCTCGGCAACGGGCCATCGCCGCTTCGACGCGGTCCATCTGCACCTCGACGCCGATACCAGGCCCCTTCGGCGCGGCGATCGTACTGCTGTCGCCGAGCACAAACGGCGGATCGGCGATATCGGGGTCGTAGTAGCGGTCGGTCGCCGAAATATCGCATGGCAGTGTGACGGCTGGCAGGCTCGCGAAGGCGATGTTCGTCGCGCGCCCCACACCGGTTTCCAGCAAACCACCGATCCAAAGCGGGGTTTCCGTCTCTGCACAGAACTCGTAAATCTTCAGGCTTTCGGTGTAGCCGCTCACGCGGGCCGGCTTCAGATTAATAATTTTCGCAGCACCTAACTGGACGGCCATCTGTGCATCGGCCAGGTTGAGGATGCTCTCATCGAGGCAAATGGGCGTTTCTAGAAGGGGTTGGAGCTTACTGTGCTCGTAAATGTCGTTGAAGGCGAGGGGTTGCTCCATCATTAGCAGGTCAAAGTCGTCGAACTGTTTGAGGTGCTCAGCGTCTTCGAGGGTGTAGGCGCTGTTTGCATCCAACATCATCACGATGTCGGGCAGTTCGCGGCGGACACCCTGCGCGAGTTCGAGGTCCCACCCGGGTTTAATCTTCAACTTGATGCGCTCGTAGCCCTGTGCCAGCCGCTTGTTGATGATATCTAGTGTGGCTTCCACACTGTCCTGGATACCGATACTCACCCCAACGGTTGCATAGCCACGCGGCATGTGCCCCTCGGGCAGGAAGCTCGCGAAGAGGTCAGCGATGGTCATCTCATTGGCTTTTGCGGTTGCATCCCACACCGCAGCCTCGAGACCATGCTTCGCCAACGGATGCCCACGCACGCGCGCGATAATGGCAGGCACGTCCGTCGGACGGGCGATTTCCTTCCCGATGAGCTTCGGCATTAAAAACGCTTGCATCACATGTAGCGCCGTGGACATCGTTTCGTAGCTATAGCCGGGGTTAATCTCGGCGGAGGTTTCGCCCCAGCCTACGATGCCGTCGGTTGTGGTTAGGCGCACCAAAATCGCGGTCTTATACGGCTCTTTGCCGAAACTCGTCCCCAATCGCTCCACCAACGGCATGGCAATGGGGTAAAGATCAATTGAACGAACAGTAATGGGCTGCAAGGTATCGCTCCGTATCGTTATTCGTCGAAGTTGATTGCACTCAACAGGTAAAAGGCCCGTTTACGGCCATCGAGCGGTTCGCGCAAGAAATCGGTGATCACATAGCCCCGTCGGATGAGCGTGCCCAGCACTTCGCGCACATGAATGCGCCAGTGGCGGCTGAGGTCCTGGTTCTCATCGGTCAATTGTGGGAAGTTGTCGGGGATTTCCACAAGCATCAGGCTACTAACATCGCCTGAGTGTTCGCGAGGTGGCACAGCGAAACCCTGCGCATCGACCATGGACGGATTCACGATAACGGCGTTGCCCTCGAGATATTGCGCAAGTGTCAGCCCTGAGCGACTACCGTTGATGCGCTCCTTGACCCGATTTTTGGTCACCCACCACTCCACATGCAACCTGTCCGATGCGCCGTGCGCCGCCAACCCTCCGAAGGCATCGGTGCCGTAGTAGTTTTCGCGGTAGCTACGGCAGATAACGCCCAGCTTATGAACGTTTAGGTTTGCGTTAGGGGCCAGTAGGGGGTCATACGTCCACACAACGAGGCGTATCCCCTGCTGAATAGCGACCTCGCGCTGTGCGACCTTCAATTTGTAGCCAATACCTGCCCCACGATAGCCCGACTTTACCACCATGCGCTTTGAGTAAATGAGCAAATTTGCCATCGCGGGGCGGTCGCTCATCGTAGAGTCCGTGCCGAGCATCCCTACCAGCACACCCACCAACTCACCTTCGATGGTCGCCCCTAACACATGGCCGCCGTATGTCGCGATGGAGAACAGCATGTGTGCTGGAATAACCGAATCGCGGTCGTCGCCCCAGTACGTCGTTTGGAGTTCTACGGCCTGCGTCATCTCACTGAGGTCGCGTAGCGGCTGAATCTGCACGGTATCTGTCTTCACTTCGCAGTCCTTAAATTCCACGGGGGCGGCGGCGCAACGTGTATCGAAACGCCTCGAACGCTTTATTTCGCTGGGGCAGGTAGGTCAGCAGGGTATCCTCGAAGCGTTGCGGCTGTATGCCAAAGTAGCGATATAGTGTTCCAAGTTGCGCGGTACGATTCGTTGCCAAAATATCGAGCCATTGTTGTGTCATTAGAGATCGCCGCAGCACACGCGCCTGAAACCCGGTTAACCATCGAAGCGCGTACGGTGGCACCGGGATGATGGGTCGGTAGCGCCCGGTGACGCGCTGCAAGGTGCGGATGAGATCAATCAGTGTGATATATTCCGGCCCGCCAACCTCGATAACCGCGTCGACGGAATCGATCGTTTCCAGGCTACGCACTAAGGCAGTCACGATGTCCTCGATGTACAGCGGATGCAGTACGATCTCGCCGCGCCCAGGCAACAAGAAGAAAAACGGATTCGCCTGCAACATCGCTGCGATGTGATTGCAAAACGCGTCATCTTCGCCGAACAAAATGCCCGAGCGAAATATGGTGTACGCGATACCGCTGTTGCGAACGATTTCTTCCACCTCACCCTTGGCACGCATCAGCGGATAGGCAGCCGCCGGGGTCGCGCCCAGGTGGCTCATCGTAATAATGCGCCCTACCCGTGCTGCGCGTCCTGCTGCAACCAGATTCCGCGTTCCAAGGAGTTCGACACGATCCAGGTCTCGACGCCGCCCCCACCATTGGGCATTTTCCAGGTGGATGACGGTGTGAACCCCTGTACAGGCGCGGAACAGTAGCTCTTCTTCCAGCAGCGACCCGACGAAAATCTCTGGAGGGGCAGGTAGTGGGGTGATATTAGGTTCGAATTCGTTTTCCCAGGGTAGGTTTGTCAGCTTGTGTTCTGGCAGTAGGCAGCGAACGCTGTGGCCGCCCTCAAGCAGGCGACGAACCAGATGCCGACCGATAAACCCTGTAGCACCAGTAATGAGTATCATGGCACGAATTATAGCACGATCAACACAGTCTCCACACTACGCACCACATTGTGGCGAATGTCAAAGGGCCATTTTCGGTAAGACATTGCAACGCTTGGCGCGTCGGGGTGTTGTTCTAGTTGATTCAAGGTTTATCGGAAGGCATAATCGAACAATTCTTAATGTGCTATGCAGAGGAGCCTGACATGGAAAACAGAAAACGCGTGGTAATCACGGGCATGGGAGTTGTGTGCCCGACTGGGAATAGCGTAGAAGAAGCATGGAAGAACACAGCGGCGGGCAACACCGGCATCGATTTCCCAATCGAAGTCGATGCATCCCGTCTGTCGACAAAGGTATTTGGCGAAGTCAAGAACTTCGATGCCAATGAATTACTCGGCAAGCGCGACGCACGCCGCACCGACCGGGTGACGCAACTCGCGGTGATCGCTGCCCGCCAGGCGATGGAGGACAGTGGCCTGGAAGTGACTGACGATAATCGCTACCAGGTTGGTGCCATCATCGGCAGTGGCGTCGGCGGCATTGGCACCATCGTCAGTTCGGTGTATGGGATGGAAGAAAAGGGCCAGCGCGGTGTTAGCCCGTTTGCCGTGCCGATGATGTTGATCGATGGCAGTTCGGGTCGAATTTCGATCGAGTATGGGCTGCGTGGACCCAACTACAATATCACCACAGCCTGCGCAACGGGTAACAACTGCATCGGCGAAGCTGCCGAAGCGATTCGTCGTGGACAGGTAACGGCAATGGTTGCAGGCAGTACAGAAAGCGCCTTCGTGGAAGTGGCAATCGCCGGTTTCAACAACATGACGGCGCTCACGAAGCGAAACGACGACCCGAAGGCGGCATCGCGCCCTTTCGACGCCGAACGCGATGGATTCATCATGGCAGAGGGCGCTGGTATGCTCGTGCTAGAGGAACTTGAGCACGCCAAGGCGCGGGGTGCAACTATTTATGCCGAAGTGCTTGGCTACGGCCACACCTCCGATGCGCACCACGTTACGGCACCGATGGAAACAGGCGAGGGCGCGGTACAAGCTATGCAAAATGCACTGCATGATGCCAACCTCACAGCAGAGAACATCGACTACATCAACGCGCACGGCACCAGCACGCCACTCAACGACAAAGCAGAAACCACTGCCATCAAAACAGCACTCGGCGAACGCGCCTACGAAATCCCCATAAGCTCTACCAAATCCGTCACGGGGCATATGCTGGGCGCAGCGGGGTCTGTTGAGGCCATCTTCTCGATCATGGCGATCCGCAACAACTTCATCCCGCCAACCGTCAACCTGGAAAATCCGGACCCGAATTGTGACCTCAACTACACCCCGAACACAGGCGTAGCGCACGAGGTCAAAGTTGCCATGAGCAACGCCTTCGGGTTTGGCGGCCACAACGCCGTCGTTATTTTGGGCGAATACAGCGCAAATGGTCACGCATAACGCACCAGCCCCCACAACGACCCGCTACGCACATATCGTCGGTTGGGGCATGGCTGTTCCAGAGAACATCATGACCAACGACGACCTGGCAGCGATCGTGGAGACGAATGACGAGTGGATTCGCTCGCGCACGGGCATCAAACAACGGCACATTGCCAACGAGCGCGAGACGACCGCCAATCTTGGCCTCAAGGCGGCTCAACGGGCCATGGAAGTCGCGGATATTCTTCCGGCGGAAGTGGACTTGATCGTCTGTGCCACATCGACGCCGGAGAATATCTTCCCCAGTACGGCCAGCTTAATCCAAAGCTGGTTGGGGGCGACGCGCGCTGGCGCTTTCGACCTGAGCGCGGCATGCAGCGGCTTCGTTTATGCCGTAGAAATGGCGGCCCAGTCGATTCGTAGCGGCAGCATCAAAGTTGCCATCGTCATCGGTGCCGAAACGATGAGTCGTGTGATGGACTGGCAAGATCGTAGCACGTGTATTTTGTTCGGCGATGGAGCTGGTGCCGTCGTTTTGCAGGCCGGTGATGCCCCCGGCGGTGTGCTGTCGTCGGCGCTGCACTCCGACGGTAGCGGCTACGACCTGCTCGGCGTGCCAACCGTCGGCAGCCTGGACATGGCATTTTTCAACAACGGCGAAAAAGGCCAGAAGTTGTACAAGATGCACATGAACGGGCGCGAGGTCTTCCGGTTTGCGACACGCATCGTCGGCGATAGCATCAAGGAGACGCTCGCAAAAGCCGACCTTACACTCGATGACGTGTCGCTGGTGGTGCCGCACCAGGCAAACGATCGCATCATCACCAGTGCAGCCCGTGCACTCAAGTTGGATAACACGTTATTCATGAACAACGTGGAGCGGTATGGCAACACATCCGCCGCCTCGATACCGATTGCCCTGTGCGAAGCGCTAGAGCAGGACAAAATTCATGAGGGCGATATTGTGGTGTTCGTCGGCTTCGGCGGGGGCCTCACCTGGGCCGCAATGACCGTGCAGTGGGGTAAACCCTTCACCGAGCGTGGCGGGCGTTTGAACCCCCAACGCCGCCGGTTGACGTACATCTTCGCAAGGTGGCGGGCGCGCTTGCGTCGGTGGAGCCGCCGCCTGAACCAACGGTTCAACCGAGTACGCCCGGAGCGTGGCCGCCTAGACCGGTTGCGGCAGCGCGTCGACGAAACATCCTCCGACTAGTGTTAAGGCAATGTAAGCATTCCATTGCGCTGCGCAAGCCTAACGCTATAATTGGGTCATCGTAGCGCAATGGATTCGAGCTTATGGGAAACAATAACGTTCTATATATCGAAGATAACCCGCAAAACATGCGGCTAGTTAAGAAGTTCCTGCGGATGGGGGGCTTCGAGATGATCGGAGCTGAGGACGGCAATACGGGCCTCGCAATGGCAGAAAGTGAAATGCCCGGTATCATCCTGATGGACATCAACCTGCCAGACATCGACGGCGTGGAAGTCACCAAGCGGTTGCGGGCCAACCCGTCGACCTCACAGATACCGATCATCGCGCTTACGGCAAATGCCATGCACGGCGACCGTGAACGCTTCCTCGAAGCGGGTTGTGACGACTACCTCTCAAAACCAGTAAGCAAGAACGAACTTATCGAGAAAGTCTCGCGCTACATGTAATGCGAAAAACGCCCGGCGAATATTACCGGGCGTTGCACTTGCATCTCGGTGAGCGCTAGTCGCGGTTAGCGAGGCTGATGTAGTACACCAATTGCAACACCGCCTGCACTGCCGCTGCGACATACGTCATCGCTGCTGCCGTGAGCACTGCACGCGCGCCACTCACTTCTTGTGTCTCGGTCGTGAGGCCGGTCGTCTTTAGCAATCGAAGGCCGCGCATGCTCGCGTCGATTTCCACAGGCAGCGTCAGCAGCATGAAGAACACGACGACCGAGAAGAAGATGATCCCCAGGTTGATGAGATCGGATGCGTTGAAGATTAGCCCGGCGAAGATCAACCCCATCGCCACATTCGGGCTAACGGCCATCGCAGGCACGAGGAAACTGCGCATGCCGATGAGGACCGATTTCTCCTGGTGTTGCTGGGCGTGCCCCAACTCATGGGCGACAATTGCCATCGATGCGACCGACGGTTTCGTCGCCACATCTTGCGACATACGGACGGTGTGCGAACTGGGGTCGTAGTGGTCGGTAAGCCGACCTGCGACGCCCTCGAAGTTGACACCGGTTAGATCGCTGTTGCGCACGAGGTACTCGCCAACATCCGCGCCCGTAAGGTTACGACTATTGCGGGTATTCTCCCACTTGCGGTAGGTCATCGAGAGGAACGCCTGCGCCCCCAGCGACAACACCAGCGCGGGCAGGAACACGTACAGCAGGTACCCACCATCAAATATGAACATGCTCTGCCATGACCTCCAGACAGTCGATTTGCATTCTACACTTCATACGCAAATTATGCCGCAAAAGTCTCAGAAAACCATTTGTGAAAATGTAAACTACATGTAAACACCGAGTGTCGCCGACAGTCCCTCCGTATCGTTGAGATGGTCCGGCAATAGTCGATTATCGAGTAGGCGGGTTGTGCCGAACCTCACCGCAAGCGATAGGAGGACGGGGTCATCCATTACACCCTCTAGTTCATCGAGTGTTTGCACATCGGCAGCGGAGATATACAGGGCTTCGGCGAGCGGTTCGGCCTGAACGACATTGCGCATCGCCGCGCGTAAGGCATCGGCACCGCGCTCGCCAGAATTGTAAGCTTGCGAGGCTGCACTCAACGCGCGAAAGAGCACATCCGCCGCCTCGCGCTGAGCTTCGTCAAGATACACATTGCGCGAACTGAGGGCTAACCCATCGTCATCGCGGGCGGTTGGCACAACACGCACACGCAGCGGAAAGTTCAAATCGTGTACCATCCGCCGAATCACGACGACCTGTTGCGCATCCTTTTGGCCGAAATAGGCTCGTGTAGGCTGTGTGAGATTGAATAGCTTGCTCACGATCGTCGTTACCCCCCGGAAGTGCCCCGGCCTACCTGCCCCTTCCAGCGGAAGCGATACCTTATCTACCGTGACGTACGTCTGGTAGCCCGGTGGGTACATCAGTTCGGGCGTTGGCGTGAACACCACATCCACCCCGGCCTTTTCGAGTTCCACCAGGTCACGTTCTAGTGTGCGGGGGTAACTGTCGAAATCCTCGTTCGGCCCAAACTGCGTTGGGTTCACGAAAATGGTGGCGATGACATGATCGTTCTCACGCTTCGCAGGTTGCAGCAACCCCAGATGCCCCGTATGGAGTGCGCCCATCGTCGGCACGAGGCCAACCGTGCCCTTGAGCGCCCCACGTGCCTCGCGTAGCGAGGCAATCGACTCAACCACCCGCATTGTCGGCCTTGACCTCCGCCAGCACGTCGTCGCTCATCGAGAAGCTGTTTTCGGCAGTCGGGAAAGCGCCCGCTTCGACCTCTGCAACGTAGCGACCGATGCCCTCGCGGATGAAATCACCGGCTTTGGCGTATTGCTTGGTGTGGCGCGGCACAAATTCGTCGAACAGTGCCAGAATATCGTGGAAGACCTGCACCTGCCCATCGCAGTGCGGCCCTGCACCAATACCGATGGACGGAATATCCAACTGCGCGGTGATCTCCTGCGCCAGTGGTGTAGGCACAAGTTCCAACACGACGGCGAAAGCCCCTGCATCCTGCACGGCGTGCGCATCGCGGATGAGTTGCTTCGCCGATTCGACCTCGCGGCCCTGCACCCGAAACCCCCCAAAGCTGTTCACACTCTGCGGCGTAAGGCCAATGTGCGCCATCACGGGAATACCGTTTTCCACAATGCGCGCGATGGTCGGCGCGAGGCGCACACCCCCTTCGAGCTTCACAGCCTCAACCTGCGCTTCCTGCATCAGGCGTGCGCTCGATTCCAACGCTTGTTCGGCGCTAACACCGTACGTCATAAAGGGTAAATCGCCCACAACAAACGGGCGTTGCGTCACACGCATGACGATGCTCGCGTGGTAAATCACCTGATCGAGCGTCACCGGGATCGTCGTGCTGTGCCCCTGCACGACCATGCCGAGCGTATCGCCGACCAGCAGCATCGGCACCCCTGCGGCCTCACTGAGGCGCGCGCTGGTCGCATCGTAGGCGGTGAGCATCGCAATGGGCGTCCCGTCCGCTTTCATTTTCTGTATATCGCGGATGGTCAATCGTTTTGTCATGGTTTGTCCTGGTCAATAACCTTTTTTATCTCCGCGAGAGATACCTCTGTCACCATCGGGTAGGTAAGGCGTGCGAGCGCGCGGTACGCTGCACGCACCGTCTCATCGTCGAGCGCGCGCAGATGGGCCGTGATCGTCCCGGCGTCGCCCCGTTTGAGTGGCCCGGTAAGTGCCTGGGGGGTACCCTGTTGCTGCAAATTTTCGATCGTTGCGCCAAGCAGTGTATTTAATGCCGCAGTAATTGCACCGTCGTCGGCGTCGAATCCGTCGAGTAGTTGCGTCGCTGTGTGATATAACGTAACCGCATAATTGCTCGCGAAAACGAGCGCAGCGTGGTAGCGGGCTTTCTCACCGGGTGAAACGCGGAGCGCGCGACCTTCCGCCGAATGCACCAACTCACGCAGCCACTCACCCATCGTCATCTGTTTATATTCTAGTGCAAAGGTTGCCCCAATTAGGCCCGCAATGGATCGGTCCACATCGGCGAAGGGGAACGCCGGGTGTATGCTGCCAATCATTGCCCCACGCGCTGCGAGCGGTCGCAGCAAATCCAGGCTGTGTGCACCGGAGGTATGCACAACACCCTTCCCCGTAAGGTCTTGTGTGGCTATCGAGGCAGCCACGCTGTTGATTGCATCATCGGGCACGGTCAAAAAAGTGAGGCCTGCCCGCGCTATGACGGCCTCAGCTGAGTCGAATACTTCGGCGTCGACCATTGCCGAAAGTTCTTGAGCGGGTCGCGCGGTGCGGCTGTGGATAGCGGTCACGGTGTACCCTGCGCCGTGCCACAAGCGCGCAAGGGTCTGCCCGACCTTACCGGCTCCAATGAAACCGAGCGTTGGCATATCAGCTTGCCGCCGCGAGGGGAGTGGGGGTGGGGATGGGCGGACTGATGAAAATGTTCACCGTACACGACGCCTTCACGGTATTGGTGATGTCGAATACGGTAAGCTGGAACTGATACTCGCCTGGCTCGTAGAACGAGGGCACAAATTGCCCCAGCGCACCGAGTTCGGAAGCTGGTTGGGGCACCTCTTGTAGCACGGCAAAGCTGTTGAATGTACTCTCGCCGCGTAGCTCGAAGCGATAATACGCGAAGTTCTCGGCGTTTGCGCTACCGATCACCTCGATCGGCTCGAAGACGACCATTCCGTTTGCTGGCACCTGCAGCGTAGCGTTTTCGGTATCGCAGCCGATGGGCGGTGCAGTATTCGGCAGAATCGTGCCAACCGGTGTCGGTGTGAGGGTGGGGGTCACCAGCAGGGCGATTTCGGTCGGCTCCAGGCGCGATTCGACATCGCTGGGATCGATTTGCGTATCGGACTGCATCTGTGGCGTGGGTGTGTTGAATGGCAAGTCTTCGGGGACGATGACCAGCTCGTTCTCCTCGGCTAGTTGCGCGCGTATTTCTGGCGCGACGACGCTCTGCACCCCAAAGATGATCAGCACTGCCTCGATGAGCAGGATGAGATAGGTGATGGCATTGGCAATTTGGTAACGTGCCATACCGCGCTCAAGTTCGAAATTCGTCGCGCGGAACTCGCGACGCGCAATCATCAATCCGCGAAACGTCCAAACGGCCAAAATTCCAAGGAAGATATAGATACCAATGGCGAACTGCTCGACGAGGAAGACGATCGAACTCATAGGTTACGTAGAACTCCGTGCAATAAAGTGGTGAGGGTTGGGACGATGAGCTTACCCGCATCGAGGACTTCCTGATGATTGGTATCACCATCTGTGTCGTTGGCGTCGATCGCGACATTCGTAATGCTACTGAATGCCAAAACACGCATCCTCATGTGCCGCGCCACGATGACCTCGTGCGCCGTAGACATGCCGACTGCGTCGCCGCCGAGGGTGCGCAACATGCGGATTTCGGCGGGTGTTTCGAACTGCGGGCCGGATAGACACACATACACCCCCTGCCGCAACGTGATGCCGTTAAGTTGGGCTGCCCGTGCAGCGCTTGCCTGCAAATCGGCATCATATGCCCGTACCATGCTCACGAAGCGCTCGCCAAGCGCTGGGTCGTTAGGCCCAACGAGCGGGCTGTTCCCGGTGATGCCCACGAAGTTGATATGATCGGTAATTAGCATGATATCGCCGGTGGTAAAGGACGTGTTGAGTCCTCCAGCTGCATTGGTGAGGATGAGGGTTTCGACGCCCAACAGGTGCATCACACGGATGGGGAATGTAATCTGCTGGGGTGTATACCCCTCGTAAAAATGCGCCCGCCCCTGTTGTACAACGACCGGGTGCCCCTCCAGTGTGCCGATGACCAGGTTCCCGTGGTGGCCCTCAACGGTCGACGCTGGCCAACCGGGGATCTCGGCATAGGGTATCTTTACGCCATCGGAAATATCGTCGGCAAGTGTGCCCAGGCCAGAGCCAAGCACAAGGCCAATTTTCGGCTCTTGTTGGATATGCTGCCGGATGTACTCGACGGCGGCATTGTAATCTTCATGTTGAGTCATGGGTTATTTATCCTCGCTATCCGCACGCGATTATACCAAAATGAGCCGAATTGTAACGCTTATCGGAGAAGGCTGTGCAAGCGATACCAACTAACATCACCTTGAACCGCGACGACCATTACCTCGAAGTGGCCTGGAGCGACGGCACCACCTGTCGCTACCCGCTCGATGGCTTGCGTGAGGCGTGTCCTTGTGTCGAGTGCCGAGGCGGTCACGAGTTTATGGGCCGCGAACACGACCCGGATAACATCCTTACGCTTACACCAATGCGCTCCTACAAAGTGCAGGAACTCAAGCTTGTGGGCAACTACGCCTTGCAGCCCATCTGGGATGACGGGCACAGCACAGGCATCTATGCCTGGAGCTACCTGCGCAAGCTGTGCCCACCAACCCAGGCCGAGGCTTAGTTGATCCCCACCCCAAGCATTAAATCGTCAACGATCGTACTACCGGATATATCGCATGTTGCGGGGACATTGCTATCCCGAGTCGCCGGGAGTGGCGCATCGGGATTGTAGTAATTGTATACGGTGCGGCTCATCTCCTCCATCAGTGGGAAGGACTCACCGAAGTTGAGCCACTCGGGATTATATAGCGACATTACCAGCACATAGTCCCCACCCGGCGAAAAGACGATCCCCGCATCGCCGTGGGTGTCGGCGATCCAACCGTGTTTGTGGGCGACCCGCGTACCCTCCGGCAACCCCACCTCGATGAGCGCCCCGATTTCGTTCTGGCTCATGAGGTGCAGCATTTGCTGGCACTCTTGCTGCGTGATGTCGCCCGCGAAGGCCGTTATGAGCGGGCCGTTGCCGGTCGTCGCACACTGGTATACCGCCGCGAGCAAATAGCCAAGCTCATCGACCGTCATCTGGTTAAAGGGGTCTAGCGCTGTACGAGTCTGGTCTGCCCCAGACTCGGGTGCGATTACCGGCTGCGGTGTGATGCGATTGTCATCGAAGAAGGGGGCGGCCACAAAGGTATTTTGCAGTTGCAGTTGTCGCAGCGTTTCGGTGACATAAGTCGCGCCTGCAAATGGGGCGCCACCGATGCGGGTGAGCACGTTGTTCGATGACCGGTTGAAGCTACAAATCATCATGTTGGCGAGGTCGAGCGCCTGTTCGCCATTCGGCAATGTTGTCGCGAGCCGATAATACGAAATCAGGATGCCGATTTTCGCGAGGCTCGTGCCACTGAAGGCAATATCGTTGCCGAATGTGAGCGCTTCCCCACTTTGCAGGTCCATGAGGAACAAACTACCCAGGCGGCTGGTTTCCGGCTCGAAGCCCGCGGCTAACACCTGCGCCCACAGTGAATCTCCCAAAGCACGGAACTGCGGGCTGAGCGTATCGCCGACGAGTGTGCTAGCTTGCACTGCCGGCGGCGTCGGCGTGAGGGTAGGCAGGGCAAAACTGGTGGTAGTGATAGCCGGTAAGGCGTAAATGTCTCCCGAAATTTCCAGCAGATCGATCGCCACCCAACCGAAACCCCCAGCGACATCGTCGTAGCGTAGCTGTACCCACGGCAGTGTTGTATGGTATGCCGTGACTTCGACCTCATCGCCAGGGCGGGCGACACCTACACGTGGGAACTGTACGCCGGGGCCATAGCGAATGTTCACCTCGCCGCTGAAGCGCCCGACCACCGCTGGTCGGGGCGTGGCGGTCGCGGTAGCCGGTATCGCCACACCGAACAAGGGTTGCTCTCCCTCGACTTGCGTGGGCTGTTGCTGGGGAGCGGCTGTAGGGGCAAGGGAAGGTGTGGGGACAACCACCGAACTGACGAACTCTGTCGAGAAGGCCACGGTGTTGATGTCACCTATGACTGC
>CAYSVE010000083.1:0-12891 GCA_964434365.1 uncultured Anaerolineaceae bacterium
GCCCGCCCCTCCCCGTTACTTTGTTGCGGTTTTATAACAGGAGCAATTAAAGTGACACATTCATCGGTGAACTTCGACCGCGCGGCGGGGTTCTACGACGATACGCGCGGCTTCCCCACGGTGGAGGTCAACCCGGCGATTGCGCGCTTTCGTGCAGCGGCGGACCTCAACGAAGATAGCATTTTGCTAGAGGTTGGCGTAGGGACCGGACGCATCGCGCTACCGCTGGCTGCACAAACCGGCGCAACGATTGTCGGTATCGACCTTGCTGCGAAAATGCTGGACCGCCTGCGCTCGAAACGAACCACCGAGCGCGTTCACGTGCTCGTCGGTAATATTTCGCGCCTCCCCTTCGACGACGATACATTCGACCACATCGTGGCGGCCCATATCTTCCACCTTGTACCCACATGGCGTGAGGCCATTGCTGAGGCTGCGCGCGTGCTTAAGCCGGGCGGAACGCTGCTGCACGGGTGGAACGGTGGCGACGACGCCCCATGGGCAGAGGCACAGCGTTCAGTCCACAACCGCGACGCGAGAGATATCGGCATCAAGTTCGAAGACCGACACGCGTTCCTGGACAAAAACGGCTGGGAACCGGTCGGCGACGAACACATCCACGAGTACGGGGTTATTACCACCGCACACAAGGCCATCGATCAAATCGAGCGGCGCGTTTGGTCGCACACATGGCGGATGACCGACGGGCAAATTATCGAGATGATCGCAGCGATGCGCGCCGCCATCGAAGACAAGGGCATCGGCCTGGAACAACCCCTCCAACTACGCCGGAGCTTTACCGTGCGTGCCTACCGGCCCACATGAGGGTACTGCACGTCACACCGTACTACGCCCCCGCCTACGCGTTTGGCGGTGTGCCCCGTGCAGTCGAAGGGTTAGCGCGCGCGCAAGCCGTAGCGGGGTACGAGGTGCGCGTGCTCACCACCGACGCACTCGATGCCTCGAATCGTTTTTCCGGTCCAGCGGAAGAAGTGCGGGACGGCATCAGCGTTGTACGGACGAAGAACCTTTCGGTCTGGCTTCGCGGCCACGCGAATTTATCGACACCGCGCGGGTTTAACGCCCCCGAGCACGTCACGTGGGCCGATGTCGTACACTGCCACGAGTTCCGCACGACTGAAAACCTGATCATCACCCCGGAGGCGGTCAAGCAGAATGTGCCGCTGGTGCTATCGCCGCATGGCACCCTTACGTACACAGCCGGTCGTAGCACACTTAAGGCCGTGTGGGATCGGCTGTTCAGCCGGGCGATGGCGCGCCGCTTCGGGGTGGTGTTGGCCCTCGCCGAGGCCGAAGCCGACGACGCGCGCGATTTGTGGCGTCGGCTGGGGGTAACGGGGGCACACTTCGAGGTAGTGCCAAACGGCGTCGACGCGGCGACATTTGCTAACGTTTCGGGCGGGGCGGCACTTCGGGCACGCTACAACCTCGGCGATGGCCCGATTTGCCTATACCTGGGGCGGTTGCACCCCCGCAAGGGGGTCGATGTGCTTGCGCGTGCCTTCATGCGCTACGAAGACCCTACCGCACGCCTGTTGATCGTGGGGCCAGATGAGGGGCTGCGTCCAGCCCTAAACGCCCTTGCCGCGCGAGATGCGCGCATCGTCCTCACAGGGTTTTTGGACGGGGCAGATCGCCTCGCCGCCCTCGATGCCGCGACAGTTCTTGCGCTGCCCGCTGTCGGTGAAGGGTTACCGATGACCGTCCTCGAGGCGATGGCCGCCGGGGTGCCGGTTATTATCTCGCCACAGTGCAATATGCCGGAAGTCGATGCGGCTGGCGCGGGCCTCATCGTAGCGGTGGACGAAGCGAAGCTTTATTTTGCCCTTATGACAATCTTGCAAACGCCCACATTGCAGGGTCGTATGGGCCGCGCGGCCCAACAACTTACTCATGTGCGATATAACTGGCAGGTTATCACCAACAATATTGGGGAAATCTACATAAGAAATTAACTGTTTTTTCGCCTACGGCGGACTATAATGCGCGCTCTAAGCAGTTTAAGGAGGCAATCTTGTCCAAGCGCGTTCCTATCAGTCCTCCAGATTGGTCCTATATCCTTTCTCGGCTCCCCGTCGTGTTCGTCGGCTCCTGCTTCATGGCACTGGCCGTGTCGCTGTTCTACGCGAGTGCAGAGCTTGCCCCCGGTGGCCTAGTGGGTGTTGGTATCATTCTCAATGTCACCCTCGGTTTACCGCTGGGTCTCGTCGTGCTCATCGGCAACGCAGTGTTACTCAGCCTTGGCTACCGGCAACTCGGTGGCTGGAACATCGTGTTCCTGACGGTCTTCTCAGCGATCGTCTTCTCGGTCAACATCGATATTTTTCGCAGCTTTTTGCCCCCCGAGGGTGTGAGCGACGACCGCCTCTTGAACGCTATTTTCGGCGGCGTCGTCGGTGGTATCGGTGGGGGCATCGTTTACCGGGCAGGGGGTACCCCCGGCGGCACCACGGTTATCTCGCGGATTATCCATAAACGGTTTGGCGTGCCGACAAGTAGCGCTTACCTCTATGTCGATTCGTTCGTTGTGGGCGCAGCGGGCATTCTGCTTGGCTGGGAGGCAGCGCTGCTCTCGTTCGTGACGTTGTTCATGGATGGCATGATGAGTGACTACATCCTCGATGGGCCGAGCCTGGTGCGTACCGCGAACATCATCACCGACAAGCCCGTGGAGGTCTCGTGGGCTATTATGACGAACCTCAACCGGGGCGTTACGGCTTGGGAGGGGAAGGGCATGTACACGGAGAGGGAACACAGCTTTTTGTTCGTGACGATCTCGCGAGGCGAAATGGCTGCCCTGCGCGATGCCGTCAGCGCGATAGATGAGCGAGCGTTCATCGTGTTTGGGCAGGGCCACACAGCCTACGGGGGCGGCTTCAAGCGGATGGGCCGCGCGGGGCGCTTACCGGGGCAATTGCCGACCACACCCGAGATGGATGTCTCAACAGCGATGCCGGTCATCAACCCAATCACGACGGAAGACGCGGTTGTACCGTTCTCGGCAGCGCCGCCTGCCGAAAGCATCGCCAGTGCAGCAGCCAAGGAATAATCTGCTGAGGGTATCGTCTGCGCAGGTGATGCCCTCAGAGTGAACCTATACGCGCCATTATGGTACGGTACACTGAAGCATCTATCGACGTTCCGAAAGGTAATTCCACATGGTGGACCACAAAGCTGAGGGCGAACAGTTCCTCGCAGAGAATGCCAAGCACGATAACGTGACTGTTCTGCCGAGCGGCCTGCAATACACCGTCATCAAAGAGGGCAGCGGCCCGAAGCCATCGGCAACCGATACGGTCGAAGTGATGTACCATGGCACCTTCATCAACAACAAGGTGTTCGACAGCACCTACGACCGTGGGCAGTCGATTTCCTTCCCGCTGAATGGCGTTATTGCTGGTTGGACGGAGGGCTTGCAGTTGATGAGTCCTGGCGCGGTGTACAAATTCTACATTCCATACAACCTGGCCTACGGCGAAAGCGGTCACCCGGCGGGCATCCCCGGCCACGCCACGCTCATCTTCGAGGTCGAACTGCTACAGATTAAATAATCCCACCCCCGAGAACAAGCAGGCGCGGCGGATGTCACGCCTGCTTGTATGTCTGCCACCCTGCGATGTAGGCCTGCACCGCTTGTTCGTACGCCTCAGTGAGGTCACCGCCGCGCCGCAGTTGGTCGGCAAGTTCCAGCATCACGAAACCGTGCATCAGCGCGAGTAGGCCGCGCGTGGCCGCAAGCGAGCGGTCGTCCCCGGCGATTTCCGCCATCACCTGTTGGTAGGGCAGCACTCCCTGCACCGCTTCAGTGTGGTTGGGGCGCAGGTCGTCTAAGGTGTTTGTGAATAGTAAATCGTAGGTGTAGGAGTTCGCGTGGGCGAAAGCACGGTAGGCCCGCGCCACTGCCAGGATTTTGTCGGTGGTAGCGCCAGGGGTTTGCAAACCCGGGGCCATTGCTGCGAGCAGCCGTGCGTTCGTCTCAGCATTGATGGCGCGCAGCAGGGCATTCTTGTTACGAAAGTGGTGATACAGCGACGGCGCGCTGATGCCGAGTTTCTTCGCGAGTTTATTCAACGATAGGCCATCCACCCCACCCGCTTCGAGCATTTTTCGCGCGGTCTTGAGGATGGTGTCGCGGTCGGTTTGGGCTGGGAAAGGCATAAACTAACAGCTTACTAACGGATTTTCGCCAAGCCCAACCATACAGCATTTATGACCTGTTGTCAGGCTTCGGCAGGGGCATACACCGTATTTTGTGCTTCTTCCAGCGTATCGGCGAACGCCAGTGGACGTTCGGCGGCAGCCAAATCGTACACGTTCTGCGCGATGTCGAGCGTTTTACGCAAGTGCGGCGTTACACCCACAAGTACACACACCCCGACATTGGCCTCTGGCCGGTAGAAGCTGTGGCTCAGTTGCATAACGGTATCCTTGGGCAGTGGCCCCATGTTACGCAAATCGATGATGATGTCCACGCGGCGGTCGGTGTGGTGTAGCACGTCCATCATTTCTTCTACAGCATGGTGGTACGTTTCCCAGGTCCACGGGGTTTCGAGCGCCATAAAGATGACGGTCTCACTTGGGTTGTGCCATTGGAGTTTGATGGGCATTGCATCTGTCCCTCATAGTTGATGTAACGCCCATAGAATACCCCGCAACAATGAATGTCGTCAATGTTTTTCGGTGTGAATTAATTCTAACATCAGGAAGCGATGGCCTCCTTGACCTTTTCGCGCTCTTCGCGGGGTGGGGTTCCCATCATAAACCATGCAAACACAGCGCTTATCCAGGCCAGCCCCGCGCCTATCCACGTCATCAGCCGAAACATGCTTACAAACGCGCCGTTGATCGCCATTTGTACGTTGGTTTGCATTGCCTCATCGGTGACGCTCTCCGGCACCTGGGCGTTGCCTAGCTCTGGCGCTTGTGCCACTAACGCCTCGCGGGCCTCATCACTAATGTCGAGTTCTGCGGTGTTTGCCATCAGCGCCTCGCTGAAGGACAACAGGGCGATGCCGCCCATCACAGCGATAGCCAGCACGCCAGCCGTCCGCGAGATCGCATTGTTGATGCCCGACGCCACGCCGGAACTGTGCTTCGGTACCGACCCCATCACTGCCGTTGTGAGCGGAGCCACCGTGATACCCATGCCAAGGCCGATGAGCATAATCGCCGGGAAGTAGGCGACCCAGTAGTCGCTAGGGCCGTTAGTCACGCCGGGTATGCCCAGCATGAAAAACCCAAACCCCGTGAGCAGCGGCCCCACCGTCAACGGGATGCGTGGGCCGATGCGGTCAGCCATCTTACCCGCTTGCTGCGAGAGGAGCACCAGCAATATCGTCATCGGTAGTGTTGCGAACCCGGCCAGCGTTTCGCCATAGCCTTGGATTTGAATGAGGTTGAACGACAGGAAGAAGAACGCACCCTGTAGCGCCGCGTACAAAAACAGCGTGAGCAGGTTCGCACCACTGAACACCCGCGACGAAAACAACGATAGCGGCATCATCGGGTGGTTGCTGCGTTTTTCGGTGATAAGGAACATAATCATGGCCGCGATACCGGCCCCCAGCGCCGCACCATTGACGAGGTTCACGCCGTTGCTACCGGCCTGGATGAACCCATAGGTGATACCTGCAAGGCCGAGTGTCGCGAGCACCGTACCCCCAATGTCCAGTTCGCGCGGGGCGTCTTCGTCGTAGCTTTCTGGTACATATTTGATGAGCGCCCACAGGGCGATAATGCCCAGCGGAATGTTGATGAAAAACACCCCACGCCACAGGCCGTTTTCTGCCAGCACCCCGCCGATAATCGGCCCACCGACAGTAGTGAGGGTCGTAAAGGCCGACCATAGCCCGATGGCCCCGCCGCGTTCGTCGTCATCGAAGTAAGCCGAGATAATCGCCAAACTTCCGGGGATCATCGCTGCACCGCCTAACCCCTGGATAACCCGTGCTACGATGAGGAACTCGACCGTTGGCGAAAACCCACTAATCGCAGACCCGATCAGAAACAGCACGATACCAATACCGAAAACGCGCTTGCGCCCGTAGTGGTCTCCCAGTGAACCACCGACAAGAATCAACGATGCCAGGAGCAGCAGGTAAATATTGGTGATCCACAACAGATCGGCGGCATTGGCCCCGAGGGCCTCTTGTAGAGCCGGCAGTGCTACATTAAGCGCACTACCGCTGATAAAGCCCATGGACGACGCCATGATCGTCGCCAGCAGAACCCAGCGGCCTGCATTTGTGGGTTGGGTGGTTTGTTCTGTCATTACAGCCCTCGTTTCGATTCAATGTGGCCCACTCTAACGCGGAAAAGCGCCACATGCGATAAACTCTAGCCAGATGATTAGTCTCTACACGATAAACTCTCGCCAGATGATTAGTCTCTCATGAAACGATCACGGAGCACAGCGTATTCGATGCTGATACAGGTCATTCAATTTAATGTGCACGACGACCAGATAGACGCCTTCCGCAATGCCACGCTGGCGAATTGCGAGGCATCGATACAAGAGGCGGGCATCCGCCGGTTCGATCTCTTCCAGGCAACCGACGCCCCCAACACATTTCTCCTCACCGAGGTCTACGCAGATTCCGACGCCCGCGATGCCCACTTCGCTACCGAGCACTTCGCAACATGGCGGCAAGCCACCGAGAGCATGGTCGCCGATAGGTCCGTCACACGGTACAACACCGTACACCCCACAGAGGGGGCATGGTGAAAGCAGTCGTTTTAGCGGCAGGCAAGGGAACCCGCCTGCGCCCGTATACCAATGTGCTCCCCAAGCCGTTGCTTCCATTGGGGGGCACGCCGATTTTAGAAACGCTGGTGCGCCAACTTGTGCACTACGGCTACGATGAGATCATCGTGACCTCCCACTACCTCACGAATGTCATCGGCACGTATTTGCCGTCGTTGCAGGCGCGGTTCGATGGTGTGAACATCCGCCATGTGCCACAAGACGCTCTAATGGGCACCTCTGGCGGTTTAAGTGCCATCGAGGGCCTGGCCGACGATGGACCGTTCCTCGTGATGAATGGTGATCTGTTGTGTACCATGGACTTCGGGGAGATGATGGCGGCGCACAAACGCAACGGCGATGCCGCACTCACAGTCGGCCTATACAGCCAGGAAGTGCCGATTAAACTGGGTGTGCTGCAAACCGATGATAACGGCGATGTCACCGGTTACCTGGAGAAACCCACCTATCACTTCGACATCAGCATGGGTGTGTACATCTACGCGCCAGAGACGCTAGCGTATGTGCCGCCGCACGACTGGCTGGACGCGCCGGACCTCGTGAAAACGCTAATCGCCGATGGCAAACGCGTGGCTACACATCGCTTCGAAGGCTACTGGCTCGATGTCGGCACGATGGATGATTTCACCGCAGCAGGTGAAGTCTTCGCTCAGGAGCGCACCAAATTTCTACCGGACGAAGGGTAATCCGTGCTACAACTGATCTCGTTCAACACTGGCGGTGCACGCTGGCTGCACGAGCCACCTTACCGCCCGAACACTGTCGGCAAGGATGTTGCTGAGGCTCTCAAAACCGTCATCGATCCCGCAAAGCCGACCGTGATTGCACTACAGGAAACGGGTGCCGTCGAAAAATATGATGTGCTCTACGAAAGTGCGCTCGAGGCGCTGGTGCAGTACATCGACATCGGGTATCGCTCGGCGTACGCGCGCGAGGTTGACATGCTGGAGCACTTCCACCACCGGCTGTGGAGCCGAGAGGCCTACAACGGCGCGGATTTCGCCACCGAAGGTAATGGTATCGTCACCAACTTACGCCCCGCAAAGTGGCCCTGGAAGCGGCACTTCACCGATGCCGAGCCGTGGTACACCCAAACGCAAATCAGTTGGGCGTCGTTGTACAGCACCGGCAGCCGAGATAGCCAGCCACGTAACGCGATGGATGCCAGCCTAACACACCCCGACTACGGCCCCTTGTTCATCATCAATACCCATCTGGGTACCCTCAGCGGTGAGGATCGCCACGATGCCACCACCGAACGCTCACAGGCCGGTGTGGCCATGCGACGGTATCAGGTGGGTGAAATACTGCGGATTACCCATGAGTTGCGCGCCGCCGAAGAAACCGCCGAACAGGACCCGCGCCCCATCATCCTTACGGGCGACTTCAACGCGGTGCCCGGCTCGGCCCCGATGAATGACCTGGGCAAAATCTACACGTTGCTGGCACCCGAAAACCCAATTGAGGAACGCTACACCCACCTGAAGCACAATATCCTCATCGACCACGTGCTCATTAGTGACCCGTGCAAGGCACTACCTACGGGGACGGTGCGCCTGCTGCCAATCGATGGTTTGAGCGACCACCGCCCTGTATTGGCAGCGTGGTCATAGGCGGCGCAAAAACAGTTTGATGCGGTCTACAAGGGCTTCGGCCTCAGCGCGCTCGTGGATGCTACATGTCGAGAGTGGGATGCGCTGCCCAGTTCGCAACATAAGGTAGACCGCACACGCTTCGATTTCCTCGTTCGTTTCCATGAATGCATGGGACACCCCGTAGATGGGGTATGCGACCGTCTCGTTGCGGAGTACCTTCGGTTGGGTAACCGTGACGGTTGCTGCCTCGGCATCGAAGGCGCAGGTGATCCCTCGAATTGTGTTGAGGCAGGCGACAGCCCCCAAACTCGCGAAGGCCACACCCATCAGGCCGATAGCGGCCAACATGAAAATGCGCAGCTCGATGAGGGTGAACTCGGCGCTGCGCCGGTAGAGGTCGGCGAGACCATAGCCCGCGACAGACACCATCGTGAATACCGCTAGCACAGCCCCAACACCGATTACGATCCCAAAAATCACCGATCGATCTCGCAGAACGAGGCGGGTGTTGCTTTCTTCCAGAATTTGCATGGGTACGCTCCACAAAACTCCCATCTCTATCTTAATCGATTCTTCGCATAAATGGGGTGTGTTCATACGCCGTTTATGCAGGAGACGTGGACCACGGCATCTCGTGGTCCATGTCCCGAGCAGGTGTCATTGGTCAAGTGATTGCGAGTGGTCGATGCCCTTGCCCGCTCGACGAGGGTGATGTGGTACGTGGGGGGCAGGCAGTTAGGCGGGGAGCGGGAGCATTTTCATCCACCGGCGCACCCGGCGATACGTCATATCCTGGCGTTTTTCGGCGCGGTTGCAGATGTGCACAAACCACGTACGGTCGTTTGCGAAGATACCCAACGCCACCCACCCGGCCATGCTGCGCGGGGCCATACGATCCGCCTCCAGGCGCTCGCTGACGGAGCGTAGCTTTTGTGTGAGCGGGTCGGTGGGATGAAGCGCTTGCCCGTGTAGCGCCTTATTCAGCATATACAGCACCACGTCGTCCGATTGAACGCCGTGGACTGCTGTATAGCGGCCACGCATAACTTCAGGCATACAGTAAACTCAATTCCAACCAAAATGTACACGCTCATTATAGGTTAGAAAAAAGTTTGTTTGCGTAAATTTTTTGTGAATTTCTCACTTTACGCTAGCGTGCGTCTACCGATATTGTTAGCTCTGCTGGAACTGTCGTGACAGGGGCATACGGGCTAATTGCGAGCACCACATCGTCTGCGCCCGGTCCAAGGTCGATGGTGTAGGTGCCGCGCCCATCCGCGAGTGACCAGCGTTGGAGTTCGGTCTCCTGGCCGAAGCGGCGCGCGGTTTGCACCCAAACCTGTTGTGGAAGCCGGTTGTCGGTACGAACCCACCCTTCGGCCTCGAACCCACCCCCGTCAGTCTCAAAGTCGCCGAAATAACCGATTTCGGGAATCGCGACGTTATCGATGAGCATGCCTGGCTGGTTGATCGCATCGTCGTAGATTATCTCGAAGCGCACGAAAACAGGCTGCCCGGTGTATGTATCCAGCGAAATCGATTCGCGCACCCAAATCGATTGCTCCTCGTTGCCGCCGCTGCGCCCCGTGTAACCCGGCCCATAGGCGTTGAAGTGTGGGTCATCGGTGGTGGTGTGCGGCGTCGCGAGCGGCGTCCATGTGGTGCCATCGGTGCTGACCATGACGTAGCCGTAGTCCCACAGGTTTTCTGTATGGAACCACAGGTCATATTCGAGGGTGGCGCTCGTCACACTGGTGAGGTCGAAGGCGCGCGTGAGGCGCATGTCACTATCATCTCCGCGATGGCTGTACCACACCCACTGCCCATCGAGGGGTGTTGTGGGTGCCAGTTGCGTTTCCACGGGTGCCGTTACGTCGATCGTGATTTCGCTGAGGCCGTCGAGGCCCTTGAGTACAAAATACTGCGTCGCGTACTGGTTGCTCATACGTGTCTCGGCATAGGGATACGCGTTGACCTCTGTGTGGCGCGGGCTTGGGAGGAAGGTGAGGTCGGTGTAGCCATACACACCATCACCGAGCGACACGTCGTTTAGGAAGTTTGCCATGACCCAATCGGCAAACAGCACATTGGTATCGCCAAGTGCCCGCTCGATGCCCACGAAGCCGTTGGCCGTCTCGTTGCTGATGGCTTGCATCCCCTTTACACCGAACCGGTCGTAAAGGTACGTCGTCCACAGCAGCGATGCGCCGTAGTCTGGGGCACGGTTTGGGCCTTCGTTCCAGGTGTTCAGTTGCGTACCCGGTGAGTTAAGGAATGAAACAGCAGAGCCTGTATCTGGCAAGCCAACGAACGATTGTGTAAACGTCGAAAAGCCTTCGTCCATCCAACCATACTCGTTGGAATCCACGTTGGAGCGAATCATGTGTTGGAACTCGTGGGCCGTGATGCTCACGAGTATGTCGGTGTTACCGAGCGCATTACCGATGGTGTCCATGTTGTAGAACAGCATCTCGCGGGCGTTGCTGGTGGGTACAACCTCGGTGGGGTAATTGTGGCGGCGCGAAAAATACGCTGCGACCCCCGGCCCCAGCCCGTACGCGAACAACCCGTGCACGCGCGGGTCACCATCGACGCCGGGATTCGGTTCGCTGCCGAAAAGCGACCGCACCGGGTCGTAGATGTCGGTGTCGAATGCGTCTGCGATGGCCTGGAGGTTCGCCACGTTGTAGTCCGCTGCGCCATCATCCATCCACAGCGCGATGTGCTCACCAAGCACGACGAGCGTTGCCTCCACCTCGAAGCTGCGGTCCTCGAACGAGTTCGTAGCCCAAAACGTCTCTTGCATCCCAACTGCTAGCGGTGGAGCAGACTGGGGCGGGGCTGGAATCGTTTCGACGCCCAGCAAACGCTGCGCAAGCGCGCTCTGGTCGCGCGCGGGGATGACAACAGCTTCGAGTGCGCTGAGGGTCGGGTAAGTGGATGCTGCATCCTGCGCATGCGATGTGAGCGGAAACACAATCAACAGCAGCACTAACAAACAAAGTCTACGCATCGGAAGAGTTCCTGTAATTTCTTATGAGTTGTATTGTACGCCAGAGCAACCCGCCGAGCAGTACGCCGTATAGCGGATACACCGGGGCGTACAGGCGCGCTTCGATTACATCGATGGCGGCGATGCGCAGCACATACGCCAACAGCATCAGCGCGGCAGCGCGGTACACCCAGCCTCGGCTAAATAGCCCCCACACCAGCGCAATCGGCATCAGCCATTTGATAGGACCAAGGATGCGCAGCAGCACGGGGTAAATTCGGGTGCCGGGCACCCACACAATTTGGCCATCGTATACGCGCGAGGTCACGCGCGCGAAGCCCAACGGCAGTGGGTCGTCGACTGTAACTGGCCCGGAACCGTACAGCGTGCGAAAGCCGGTTTGCGTGAGGGTTGTCGAGAACGTCCCCGCCACTCCCCTCAGATAACGTAGCGGGTACAGCCGCACGGCTTCGAAGAACACCTCGCGCTGTAAATCATCGATTGGGCAGGGGCCGAGGGCGTACACCGCACCCCCGGGGAACACGATCGTTCGTCCGGGGTCGGTGCGTGGATTGTTCAGGAACGCTTCGGTGAGTTCGGGCTGCACCCACGGGCCAGAGATGCGCCACAGTGGGTACACATCCGCCGTGAAATCCGGCTCGACCACCGGCTCGATGGCAACGAGGTCGAAATACCGTTCCGAGGCGGGACCGTTTTCCGGCGAAATCGCGTCCAGCATGTTTTCGATGTAATTGGGGCCCGCGATGCAGCTTGGCCGAACGGTGCCGGTGCTCCACAGTTGGATCGTGCCGAGGTAGAGCAGCAACATACCCCCGCTGATGCCCCCCAGCACAACGAACAACCGCAGGCGCTCGCGCCAGTGCAACCCAACAATTGTGAGCAACGCCAGGCCCAGTGCAGCTACCGACGGCACAAAATTGATGCGGGCGATTACACCGATGCCAAGTATTACGGCACCGAAAATCGCCCAGCGCCAGTGCGTTCGCGCGCGCGCGAATGCCCACAGGCCCACGACGGCGCACAGCGCGACGACCCACACCGGTAGCGCAAAGTGTGCCCACTGCCACCCGAACGGGTCAAGCGCAACAACTAGCGCGACGGTCAGCGCTTCGTTGGGGAGGCGTTGGCGGCGCAGGGCATCGTATATCAAAAAGGGGATGAGGCTCGCGAGGGCGACCTGTATCGCCAGCACAAGCCGGTCATCGTAGCGACCCAGCGGCTCGGCAATCGTGTAGACGGGGGCCATCAGGTAGGCGTAGCCGGTGTTGTAGCGCAAATTGCCCACCAACAGGTTGCCCTCGCGTATTTCGCCGACCATGTACAGTTGGGCGGCCTGGTTATCGTCGCCGCTGCCGAAGGGGTAGCTAACGAACATCACCCCGCGGGTGAGCAGGGTGGCGAGAAGCAGTAGAAGGAGGTGCCGTATATTCACGACGCCGTATGTACCCTAATTGCCGACTTCCTGCAAGCTGCCGATGACGCTATCGGCAAGGCCGTAC
>CAYSVE010000084.1:0-12869 GCA_964434365.1 uncultured Anaerolineaceae bacterium
CACCGATGACCTGTCATCGGCCACGCCCACCGAAACCGAAACCCCCACCCCCACGCTCACGTTTACACCCAGCAACACCCCCACACCGTCGATCACCCCCGCGCCCACCGCCACCGCCACGCCGACCGTCCCGGCAAACGGGGTGCGTGGTCAGCGAGATTTGTTGGCCGTGGTGGAGCGCCTCACCCGTGAGGACCCGGCGGCGATGTTCTGGGAGCCAGACCGCTTCAGCGTGAACCCGGATGGCGAAAGCTGGCGGCTTGGCATCGGTGCCGATACGGCGGATGAGGTGCTGCTGTTCGCACCACCGGCCAGCCTCTTCGAGTCGTACTACGGGGCTGCCGTGCAGAGCTTCCAGGTGACGATGGACCTCGCAACCTTCAACCCCACCCTGCTCGAGAGCGACGAGGTGTACTTCGGGGCATTGCTGGTGCCGGTGGGCACCGCCGCCGTCGATGGCGCGGGGGTGCGCATCGATGTGGTGCAACCGGGCGTCATCAACATCAGCCAGCAGCGCGGGGCCGAAGCCGAGTTCCTCACCCAGCGCGCCGTAAATGCGATCACGGTGCGCATCCGCGTGGACCACGACCCCAACACGGGCACCCTCACAACGTTTTTGAATGACGCCGTCATCGGCCAGACGGTGCCCCTCGCCGGAGACGACATGCTGCCGTTGCTATTTGTAAAGGATGGTGGCGTGATTGTGAACATCACCACATGGGACGTGACTTTACGTTAAAACAGGTCGATTTCGTGTTAGACTATCGTCTGAATTGACGACGCACCGCTCTGTGGAGGCATATGAGCACCGCGCAGCCAAACCCCAAGCATACACTCCTGATTGTCGACGATAACCAGGCAAACCGCGAACTCCTCGCGCGGGTGTTCGGGGTGCATGGCTTCGCCACGACCCTCGCCGAGAACGGCGTGCAGGCCCTCCTTCACATTCAGTCACAACCCGTAGACCTCGTCCTCCTCGACATCATGATGCCGGTGCTTAACGGCATGGAAACCCTCAAGCGCATACGCGAAGCCCCACAAACGAAGCACCTCCCGGTCATCCTCATTTCGGCGATGGCCAGCAGCGACGACGTCGTGCGCGGGCTAGAACTCGGCGCGAACGACTATATCGCCAAACCCATAGACCCCACCGTGGCGCTAGCGCGCGTGTCCACACAACTTGCCCTCGCCGACCTGCTGAGCGAACGCAACCAGACGATAAACGACTTGCGCGAAACCCAGAAAATGCGCGAGCGGTTTTTCCAAATCGCCTCGCACGACCTCAAAGGCCCGCTGACGAATATGCGGGTGGCGCAGGTGGTATTACGCGAACTCGTCGGAGATAACAACCGCGCGCAGGCCATTCTGGAGACGATGAAGGCCACGACCGAGTCGATGCAGCGCGTCATCGAGGACTTTTTGGAAACGGCTGCCCTCCAAAGCGGCGTGGTGGACCTCAAAATCGAGTGTCACAGTGTGCGCGACATCATATGGGATACGGCCGTGCAGCACAACATGGCCGCCTACGATAAACACATCTCCATCGAAATTGGCAAAACCGACGGCACCGTGTTGGGCGATAGCACCCGACTGGTGCAAATACTCGGCAACTTTGTAAGTAACGCCATCAAGTACAGTCCCCAACACACCGAGATCAACATGTGGGCAGAGCAAGCCGACGATGGGATGCGCATTTGCGTGGCCGACCAAGGCCCCGGCATCCCCGAAGGTGAGCGTGACAGCTTGTTCCAGGCATTTGGGAAGCTCAGCACACGGCCCACCGGCGGCGAGAGCAGTACCGGCCTGGGGTTGTGGATCGCACAGCACCTGGCAAACTTACAAAACGGACAGGTCGGCGCGGCCTTCCCATCGGATGGGGGCGCGGTTTTCTGGGTAGCGATGCCCGGCTGCACGAAATAAATGTTGATAAAGATTGCGTAAGCGTGGTGGTAGCGGTGGTTTTCCATAATGCCAAATTCATGATACGATAGCCGCATCACATTAATAGCCGCGCCGAGCGTATATCTATCGTATGACCACGACGTCCCAGCGTCCTCCTGTAGTGCGGTCCCCCCATATCACAGGCGGCTTACTGGTCGCAGCACTAGCAAGCACCACAATCCTCAGCCTCCTACCAAACCCATTACCAACCAGCTTCTCCGAAATCCTGCTGACGATCGTTCTCCTGCTTTCCCTAACAGCGGTGTACACGTCACCGGCCCACGAGACGCGCGGCGCCTGGTTGGGGGTGGGGGTGTTGTATGGGCTAACGGCGGTGCCATTGTGGCTGTTGCCATCACTCGCCTTCGCCTTCGACATAAGCCAGGCAGCGCGCGCTCCCGAGGCCGCCCTGCGCGTCCGTAGTGCGAACGCGGCGGCTGCCGGGGCGGCGGCCCTCGTATACGTCATCGTCTCGGTGGGGTTGGGCCTGCCATTGATTATCGGCTTTGCCCTGGCCCTTACGGCCCTGCTGTTGATAACCACCACCGTCGACAACGGCAAACTGACGGCGCTATCTCCGCTAGATTTCATCGGTGTGCCAGTTGCCCTGGTGATGGTGCATCTTCACGGCGATGTCATTATTATGCAGTGGGGTGGCTGGGTGGTGCTGGGCCTTATGCTGGCCCTCGCCGTGCCCCGCTACCAGCTTGGGCGCATCGCCGAACGCACCGAAACGCAGGTCGAAGCTTTGAAGCTCGAAAATAACCGGCTGACGGAGCAGGCACGCTCGGTAGAAAAGCTAGGAGAATCGGTGCGGGCGCGGGCGCTTCGCTTCGAAAGCATGCAGTTGATGATCCAGGCGATGGGCGCGGCGCGCGATGAAATCGAGTTACACGATGCGCTGTTGCAATCGGTAAATGTCTTGTTCGATGTGCCGGTCGTGCGCTTCGTCAGCCTCAAGCAAGACAAAATCGTCTACGAGCACGCCCGCGTGAACAACCGCACGGTCCTGCAACCGTCTGCACCGCAGTTCGCCTACGAAAAAGGCGCGATCGCTGCGGCTGCCGAGGGGATGATGCCGGTCATCACGCGCTTTGAACCAGACGACGACCGCCGCACCCCGGCGTATGGCGTGTTGCCGGGCGATGCGGCTGAGTGCAGTGTGTGCATCCCGCTCATCTACGCCGGGCGCACAGTTGGGATGCTTGCCGCCGTGTACCCCGAACAAGAACAACTCAGCGAGCAGGACACCGCCGCAATGACGATGCTGGGCACACAGGCAGCCATCGCGATAGAAAATGTGCGATTACTGGGCAAGCTGCGCGACCTCGCCGAAAACCTTGCCGACCGCGTTGTCGAACGCACAGCAGAACTGCAACGCCAAAAACAAGAAACGGCGGCTATCCTCAACAACAGCAGCGACGGCATTCTCGTGGCGTACACCAAGGGTAACATCCGGCAAACGAACCTGAGCTTCAACGATTTGTTCGCGTGTGATGTGGATACGTATTTCAACCAGAAATTCACGGTGCTTGTCGACAACGAGGTCGATAAGCTCGCGCTAAGGCAGATGATGCAGAAGGTGCTCATCACTGGCAAGCGGGAGCACATCGAACTGACGATGCGGCGCAACGATCACACGACATTTTTTGCCTCGGTGGGGCTGGCAAGCTTCATGACGACGCGGGGCGACGCGCAGGAACAGCGCATCGTGATGAGCATTCGGGACATTACGTCGTTGAAGCTGGGCGAGCGTGACCTCACCGCAGCGCTAGGTCGCGAGCGCGAACTGAACAAGCTCACGACGCGGCTGGTGGGCATGATGACCCACGAACTCAAGAACCCATTGGCCGTCATTGCCTCGTCTACAGGGATGCTGACCACCTTCGGCGATGAACTGACCGAGGACAAGCGCGACAAGCATCTGCGGCAAATCGAGAAGGCCACAACGCACATCGAAACGCTGATGACGGATATTTTGTTCTACACGAACTATCAGGAAAACGCCAAGTACGAGTTCAACCCATCGCCGATCGACATCGCGGCCTTTTGCGCAGAACTCATCGAAGAGATCCACATTGGCAGCGGCAACAGCCACACCATCAACCTGCTAGACCACTACAATAAGGGCATCAACGGCGACCCGAAGCTGTTGCGGCATATCATCATCAACCTGCTTTCGAATGCCGTGAAGTACTCGGCACCGGGCACCGATGTCGTGCTTTCGCTCTCCACGGCACCCGAGGGGTTACTCATCGACGTGACAGACCACGGCATCGGCATCCCCGAACCCGACCAGGCCAACATCTTCGAGGCCTTCCAGCGCGCACGGAACGTCGGCAAAGTTAGCGGGACAGGGCTGGGCCTGGCATTGGTTCACCGGTTGGTGACGCAGCACAACGGGAGCATCACATTTATTAGCTCGCCGGGCGTGGGCACCACCTTCTCGGTTACGATTCCGCAGTAATCCGCTTGCTGTTGAGCAAACTTCGGTAGAGGCTTTCGAGATCGTTGGCAAGGCGGTCGATGCTGTAGCGCTCGATCATCGCACGTTGTGCCGGGCCAGGATCGGGCGGATTGATAAGCATTTGCAGCATCGAGCGTGACAGGGCGCGGGCGTCGCCCTTGGGCACGAGCGTCCCCAGCGTACCGCCATCGAGCAGGTCCGGCACACCGCCTACTGCCGTCGAAACCACCGGGCACCCCGAGGCCAGCGCCTCGATGAGCGAAACGGGCGTTCCTTCGTTGTCGCTGCTGATGACCGTCAGATCGAGGTCGGCGTATACGGGGGCAACATCCTTCACCCAACCCGTAAAGTGCACGTGCCCTGTGAGGCCAAACTCATCGACCAACGCTTCGAGTTTGGATCGCGTCTCGCCATCACCCACGATGACAAAGTGCGCGTTCGGCTGCATGTCGCACAGCATGCGCGCGGCTTCCAAAAACAGGCGATGATTCTTGATCGGCACCAACCGGCCAATGACGCCGATGAGGGGCACCTCGGCGGGGATGTTGTACTGTGCGCGGAAACCCCCTGGTTTGCGTGGTGCTTCAGCGAAGCGTTGCAGGTCCAGGCCCAGCGGCAACACCACGATGCGGCTCTTGCGTGTGATGCGGTAAACCTCGGAGAGTTCGCGGCGCAGGCCCTCGGTGAGCGTAATAATACGGTCGCTATTGCGGGCCGCGAGGCGCTCCAATGTGAGGAAAAGCTGGGTTTTCCAGCTACCGTAGTAACCGCTAAATACGTGACCGTGGAAGGTGTGCACGACCACCGGCACGCGCGCGAAACGCGCAGCCATGCGCCCCAGAAAGCCCGCCTTCGCAGTGTGGGTATGCACGACGTCTGGCTCGAAGTCCTTCATCAACTGGTATAACTGCCAGCCCGTGCGCAGGTCCTTAAACGGCAATATCGAGCGCTGTAGCGTGTCGATGACGACCGGTTCGACCCCGTGCTCGCGCGCGTAGTACCGCATATCCCCCTCATCGTCCTCTACCGTCCCACAGACGAGCATGCGCTCGTGGGGGGGCGGACCGAGTTTTTCTGTGAGTAGCGTGACGTGGATCGCGGGGCCGCCGATGTTGAGGCGGGCGATAATGCGCATGATGCGGATGGGGTCGGGCATGCCGTATACTCTCGGTCGAACCAAATGAAAGGATGACAATCGTTGTCCAACCGAATTTGTTTGTCAATGCAGAGAGTTTTTACAACTCCTTACAATTAGAACAAGAATTCTAATCTAATTCTGATGTCGCATCGCGTAAAATAGAAAGTAAGTGCTAAACAGGGTAAGGCAATGAAACCAACGCACATCAAGCAACTGCAAACAACCAGCCGCGATCTGCGCGTGCTCCCGCTAAACCGACACAAACTCGTCGTCGAAAGCCGGTCGGACCCGCTCAATAGCCATGTGGTGACGGTACGCTTCGGCAACCACGATGCGGTCTACACAGATTGCACCTGCGAATGGGCACAATACAACGGCGTTGCCTGCGCCCACGCGATGGCTGCCCTGCAATTCCTCGCAGCGCGCAAAGGCCGCCGGTTGAGCTTCTGGCTGAGCGAAGCCGATGCCCGTCGTCAGAAGCAGCGGGTGTTCACCTTGGCGGGGGATGACCCGGTGTGGATCACCAGCCGTACAGGCTAAGGCAATCGGTGCAGCGAGCGGCGTAGGGCAACGTTCCACGTTGCCTGTGCGGGCCAAGGCCCGCACAGACAGGGCACAGCCCTGTCCTACGCCGCTTCGAAGATGGTCGCTGCTAGACGTTCTTCTCTTCCGGCATGGCTATCCACAGGATGATGTACGCCAGTACACCCGGCCCCGCGCTGATGCCCGCAATCACGAACAGGATGCGAACTATCGTCACATCAATGTTGAAGTAGCTCGCAAGGCCAGCGCACACGCCAGCGATCGTGCCTTCGCGCTCGATGCGATACAGGCGGCGATTGTTTTCAGGTTTGATCACGTCACTCATGGGGTTTCTCCTTCGTTAGTATCTTTTTGCCGAGGCTTACAACTTGCTCTCGTCTGGCAACACGAGCGCCAAGATGATGTACGCGATGATGCCCGGCCCCCCGAGCAACGTCGCGACGATGAACCCGACGCGCACGATGACCGGGTCGATGCCCAGGTACACCCCCAGGCCCTCGCACACCCCGGCGATTTGCCGCCCATGTAGCGGTCGATACAGGCGCTTCGGCGCGTCGTTCTTTGGCTTCTCGATGTCGTCGTTTTTCGGTTTCTCGTCGTAGTCGTTGTTCATGGGTTCTCCGTCTCGCTTTCTTCTCGCAAATCGACCCGCACCAGCAATGCGGTCCCCATCAGTACCAGGGCCACCGGCCACAAAATGTCCAGCCCGACTGCGGCAAGCACATCGCGCACCAGTACCACCACACCGAAAAACAGGGCCAGTAGTGTGTATCGGTCGGCGCGTAAATCGCCACCCATCACGTGGGCGCGGGCCGCGAAACCTGCCCCGGCAGCGAACAAGGCCCCTGGCCACCACCAATCGAGCACGGCGATGATTGCCACACCCAGGCAAAACACGCCGGTTCCAGTTCGATCTGCGTGCATTCTTGTATCCTTCTCTATGGGCTAATACGCAATCCGTACAACGGGCGTTGCATAAACAAAGTATAAAACACCGTCAGATCGCTTCCAGCACGCCGTTCGGCACATGTTTACGAAATACCCTGCTATAATTAGGGAACCATTTGCGAATGCTTGGCATTATGCCTTATACGCCATAATGACATACGGGTAACAATCGACGTGACAACTATGACACTCTCCCTGGATGCAGTACAGCGGTTGATCGATACTATCAACAACGCGACGACCCATACGCTCGCTGCACAAACCACCGTCGAATGGCTCGGGCGACAGTACGGCCATTGTGCAATTAGCCTGCGCGCCACCGAAACCGAACAGGCCCAGCTTATCATCAACCCCGATGCCGCGCCCGACCCCGGTGTACTTGCCTGGATGCGATCTGACACCGGATGGTGGACGTGGGACAGGGCACGTTTCGCCGACCGCGACAACGCACTGCTGGTGCCGCTGCACAGCAACGGCCAAACCTACGGCCTGCTGTGGCAAACCCTCGACCCCGACACCACCGACAGCCACGAACGGGTGATGCTGCTGGCGGGTGTACTCGCTGCTCGCCTGCACTTCCTCCAGGCAAATACCACTGGTGCCCCCAGCAAACTCGTGGAGAGCCTCCAGCGGCAAACGGCCCGGCTGAGTGCCGCCGCTAGCGTGAGCCAGGCCGTCATCAGCAACCAGGATACCCACGCGCTGCTCTACAGTGTCGCCGAGTTGCTGTGTCATCGCTTTGGTTACCGCAGCGTGCAAATCCTGCTACTCACCGAAGATCAACAGTATCTGCGCATTGCGATGGTCTACACGGCCAACGGCCCCCGCCACGACCTGCAAGAGCATCAGTTTTCGCTCGATACCCCGTCGCTCACATCGTGGGTGGTAAAAAACAACGAAGCCGTGGTGGTCAACGATGTGCGCCAGGATAACCGCTACGTCGAGGACCTGGTGGGTGGCGACGTGCTGAGCGAAATGGTGATGCCCCTGCGCAGCGGGCAGCAAACCCTGGGCACGCTCAGCACCCAAAGCGAGCGCCTTAACGCTTTTACCAACGACGACGCCGAACTGATCCAGAGCATTGCAGACCAGCTCGCGGTGGCGCTGTACAACACCCGCCTCTTCGCCGAGGTGCGTGCCCGCGCGCAGGACCTCGCCGCGCTTACCGAAATTAGCCTGCTGGTAAACGCCACGCTCGATACCGACCAACTCGCCGCGCGCGTGTACGAAGCCGTGGAACGCCTGCAAAAACCCGATGTCTTCCAGTTTGTGGTGTACGACCGCTTCGCTAACATGCTCAATGTAGAAACCCACAGCCCCAACGGTGTGGCGCGGGTACAGGTCGCCTTCGACCCGAACCACGACCTGTTAGCCCAAATTATCGAGCAAACCACGCCGGTTTTCTGGCGCAACTACGAGGAACGTGAGGCCACGGGTGAGTATTTCCACATCCAAGACGCTGTGTGTGCCTCGTTTTTGGGGGTGCCGATGGTCACTAAGGACAACGTCGTGGGTGTGTTGTGCAGCCAAAGCAACAAACCCGACGCCTTCGACGAAAACGCGCTTCAGGTGATGCTCACGTTCGCGAACAGTGTCGCCGTCGCCATCGAGAATGCCGAGTTGTTCAGCTATACCGCCCGCCGCGTGCAAGAACTCGCTGTCATCAACGAGATCAGCCACATCCTCGCACGCAGCTTCGGCGACGACGATATGTGGGCGCTGGTGCACCGGCAAATCATCTCCTTGTTCGAAAACTCGTCGCTGTTTGTGGGCCTCTACAACCCCGAGGTGAACGAACTCACGTTCCCGCTGGTTTCCAACGGCGAAAGCCGTACAGATTACCCCGCCGCCCCGCTATCCGGCCTCAGCAGTGCCGTCATTTCGCACGGTCTCCCGCTCTCGTTTAGCGATGTCCCAGCGGAAACCGCCCGCCTCGCCGAGTTCGGGGCGATGCGCACCGGGGCCGAACCCGGCAGCGACGCACGCTCGTGGCTGGGTGTTCCGCTACGAGACCATGCGAACGATGTGGTCGGTGTGGTGAGCGTGCACAGCCCCATGCCCGACCTCTACGATGACCAGGACCTTAGCCTGTTGATGACCATCACCGCACAAATTTCGCTGGCGCTGGAAAATGCGCGTCTGTTCGAATCGGAACGGCAGCGCCGCCGCATCGCGAACACCCTCATCGATGTAGGCCGGGTCGTCGCCTCGACGTTGCAGCGCGACAGCGTGCTCGCCGCCATTTTGGAGCAGGTTCAGCGTGTGGTGGACTACGACGGCGCGACCATCATGCTCAAGACAACACCGGGCGATAACGTAAACGACTTGATGATCTGCGCGGCACGCGGTGATGTGCAGGTACAGCTGGGCACCTACATCGCCTTCGAAGATAGCAGCCTCGCCGGGCAGGTTTACCACGCCCGCCAGCCCATCATCGTGGACGATGTGCAACAAGGTGCCAACTGGCAAACCATCGCAGGCGAGCCGGATAACATTCGCACCCGCTCGTGGTTGGGTGTGCCGATGATGGTGCAGGATCGCTATATCGGCCTCATCGCGCTGGACAAGTTCGAGGTGGACTACTACACCGAGAGCGACGCCATGACGGTGTTCGCGCTTGCTAGGCAGGCCGCCATTTCGGTAGAAAACGCCGAACTTCACGAGCGGCAACAGGCCCACCTCCGCGAGATCGAAGCGCGTGCCCGCCGCCTCGCCTCGATGCACCGCATCGCTACCGTGGTCAGTTCATCGTTGGACCGCGGGCATGTGATGTCGGCGGCGGCGAATTTGCTGAAGGACCTGTTCGAGGTCGATCACTGTTTGGTGAGCCTGATGAACGAAGACGGCGAGGCCAATGTGCTGGTGGAGTACCCGCCAAAGGGCAACCGCGGGCTGAACATTCCCGTGGCGACGAGCCTCGTATGCGGCGTCGTGTTGCGTACCCGCGAGGTGACGACCGTCTACCCGGCACACCACCCCGAAGACGAGGCCGCCCGCATGTTGGATAGCATGGGTGTGTCGTCGGCGCTGTTGGCCCCGCTCATCGCCAGCGACCGTGTTATCGGCATTACGTGGATGAACACGTTCGGTGAGGAGCGTCACTTCACCGACGAGGAACAGCAGACGTTTACCACCATCACCCGGCAGTTGGCAATGTCCGTCAATAATGCCGACCTCTACGAGGAGGCGCTCGTCGCGAATCGCCTCAAAAGCGAATTCCTCGCGAACATCAGCCACGAGCTACGCACACCGCTTAACGCCATCATCGGCTACAGCGATATGCTGCTCGACGGCATTTACGGCGATTTAAGCACCAAACAGGTCGACCGCATGGAGCGCGTGAACCGCAGCGGCAAGCACCTCCTAGACCTCATCAGCGAGGTGCTGGACCTCAGCAAGATCGAGGCCGGGCAGTTCGAACTGGAGATCGAACCGCTGGATGTCGGCGAGTTGATCCGCGCGACGGTCACCGATGTGATTCCGCAGGTGGAAAGCCAGGGCCTCGCGCTTAACCTGGATATGCACCCGCACCTCCCGCCTGTCGACGCCGACACCAGCCGCATTCGGCAGGTGCTCACGAACATGCTCAGCAATGCCGTAAAGTTCACCCCAGAGGGGCACGTGACGATCAGCATCGAGCCGGTGAGCTTCAGGAACAGCGAGGCAACGGGTTACGCGCCCCCTCACAGCATATCCATCGACAACGGCCTGTGGCTCGCGCTTAACGTGACGGACACCGGCATCGGCATCGACAAAAAAGATCAGGAGATCATCTTCGATGCCTTCCGGCAGGCCGATGGCGGCAGCACGCGCGAATTCCAGGGCACCGGGTTGGGCCTTGCCATCGCCCGGCAGATCATCACCATGCACGGCGGCCACATGTGGGTGGAAAGCGCGCCTGGCGAAGGCAGTCGCTTTACGGTGCTGCTGCCGACGATGCGTACCATCGAGGCGCAACCAAACGACGATATGCCACTTATCCTTGTCATCGATGACGAACCGGCAGCCCTGCAACTTACGCAGGAACACCTCACGGATACGAACTATCGGTTTATGGGCACCAACAGCGCCGAACAAGGCTTTTTGTTGGCGAAGGCCTACCAGCCCACCGCCATTATCATCGATGTACGGATGCCGGGCATGAACGGTTGGGAACTCCTGAGTATGCTCAAGGGCGATGTAGCGACAGTGCATATTCCGGTAGTGGTGCTCACCGTACTCGCAAACGAACAAAACCACAGCGCGGAACTCGGCGCAGCCGCGTATCTGCACAAACCGGTGGACCGCAACGATCTTCAGGCGGTCCTCGCGCGGTTGGTGGCGAGTCCGTCGTCGTAGGCTATACTGGGCACTCGCCAGCCGCAAAACCGGGAGCACCCCATGCCAAAAATCGTGATTGCGTATCGCCGCGAAGACAGCGGCGACGATGTCGCGCGCCTTTATGCTCGCCTTGTGTCGGCCTTCGGGGAGATCAGCGTGTTTCGCGACCTCGACGACGTACCACCGGGGACTTCGGCGCGCAATGTGTTGGAAGAGGCGGTGCAGGTGTGCGACGCACTGCTGGTGATGATCGGCCCTGGTTGGGCGACATTCACCGAAGACGACGGTATTCGCCGCCTAGACGACCCCAACGACTACATCCGCTTCGAGATCGAAACGGCCCTGCGCGAGGACGACATCACGATAATTCCGGTGCTGGTCGGCGGCGCGACGATGCCCACCGAAAGCGACCTCCCACCGAGCCTGCACCCGTTCGCTGCGCTGCAACCGTCTACCCTGCGACACGACGCCGACACCGACGCGCTGGTGCAGCGACTGCGGGCGGTGCCCACAGCGGGCCGGGTTATCAGCTTCAAGGTGGGTGACGGTGAGCCGGTACCGCTCGACCTCAGCGAGATGGACATGCCAAAAATCGGCAATTTTTCGATTCCGTTTTTGGTGATTACGGTGCTATTCGTGGGCGTATGCTGTTTTGTGTACAGCATCGGTTACTTCATCGCGACGTTTGCCGTCCTCGCCGCGACGACGCCGGGCGGCCTCAGTGGTGAGCCGATTCGGCTCTCATTGGAGGGCAACGCCTCAAATGCGTATGTGTGCGGGCTGTGCTTGCTGCCGCTGCTGCTGTCGGTGGGCACGTACTGGTTGGCTGTGCGGCGCGTCCCCGCACTAAGGCGCATCAGCCCGATGGGAGAGCACGACACGAACGGCGAGACCGAAAAACGCGAATCGTCGTAGGGGCGCACCCATCGGCCACACGGCGGACGTTGCCTACAACGTTCCACCATCCAAAGCCCCACCACAGCGTCGGGACGCAGCTCGCTACGCCCGTGGGGCACAGTGCCCCATTGCCCGCGTGAATAATCGCACGGTATACTATTCTCATCACATGCTGGCCGGGAGCGCAGCCAATGCCAAAAATCTTCATCTCCTATCGCCGGGCAGATAGTAAAAAAGACGCCGGGCGCATCCACGACCGGTTGGTGCAGGCCTTCGGCGCAGCAAGTGTTTTCAAGGATGTCGATGACATCCCACCGGGGGCGGACTTTCGTGCCGTGCTTGCCGATGCCGTGTCGCAGTGCGATGTGCTCCTCGCGCTCATCGGCCCGCAGTGGCTCAATATCCGCGATGGGCAGGGCGACCGCCGGTTGGATAACCCTGGCGACTTCGTGCGCATCGAAGTCGAAACGGCGCTCTCCCGGCAGAACTGCACGGTCATCCCGGTATTGCTCGAAGGCGCGCAGATGCCCCCGGCTCACGAACTCCCCGGCCAACTCGCGCAACTCGCGTACAACAACGCCGTCATCGACCGCGATGACCCGGACTTCCACCGCG
>CAYSVE010000085.1:0-10104 GCA_964434365.1 uncultured Anaerolineaceae bacterium
CCCCGGTGAACCAGCGCCCCATCGAATACGGCATCGACTTCGTCGTGCACAGCGCCACGAAGTACCTCAGTGGCCACAACGACCTGCTGGCGGGTGTCGTCGTCGGTGCCGATGCAGGCCGCATGAAGGCCATCCGCGATGCGCGCGGGGTGCTCGGCGGGGTGATGGACGCGCACACGGCTTATCTCCTCGACCGTGGCGTGCGTACCCTTGGCGTGCGGGTGAAGCAGCAGAACCGCACCGCACAGGCCGTCGCCGAACTGATGGAAGCCCATCCACGCATCGAACGGGTATGGTACCCCGGCCTGCCCAGCCACCCAGAGCACGACCTCGCCTGCTCGCAGATGGGCGGCTTCGGTGGGGTGGTCAGCTTCGAAGTGGCGGGTGACCTGAAAACGACCGGCAAGTTTATCGACAACATGCGCATTCCGTACATTGCGCCCAGCCTCGGCGGTGTCGAAAGCCTCATCGAGCAGCCCGCGCTCATGAGCTTCTACGAGAAGACCACCGAAGAGCGCCTCGAACTGGGCATCAAGGATAACCTGGTGCGTTTCGCAGTCGGCATCGAGGACACCGACGACATCCTCGAAGACCTCGAACAGGCCCTTAGCCTGATTTAACCGCGCAGTGCCTTTGATAAACCGCAGGACGTGGGTACAATGCCCCACGTCCTGTAACGTTAGTCAAGCGAAGCCTTATGCCTGCTTTCGAAAATTCGGTGCACATCGCCAAGCCGATGCACGTGGTCTTCAAATATGTCAGCGACTTCAACAACCGCACACAGTGGGTGCCAGGGGTAAAGAGTGTGCACCAATCGGCGGATCGTTTGGGCATCGGCACTATGCTCACCGAAAACGCCAGTGCGCGCGTGCTGTGGTACCGGTTAGACCTCAATGCCGATGTGACGGAAGTCGTGCCCAACCGGCGCATTCAATTCAAGGGGATCATCGGTCGCTTTGCCTTCTCGACGACCTACGAGTTCGCGTTTTCCTCCGGCGGTACCGACATCACCGACAGCACAACCATTGACCTGCCGCTACTCAGCAGGCTGTTTTCGCCCTTGATTCGGGGTGGCCTGCAAAGTCGGAGTGCGGCGGCCTTGGCAACGCTCAAGCAGAAAATCGAGTCTGGCGGTGTCGTTTAGCGCACCGGTTCGCCGACAGCGCGCAAAATCTTGCTGATTTCCTCGACGCTGCCCTCGGCCTCGTGCAGAGGATTCGGGTAGGTGGGGTGCAGGCCCTCGATGCGGTCCTCGTGGTAGTTCACCACCGCGTCTGGGTCTTTGAGGACGTGCCCCGTCAGCAACCCGACGACCGTCTCGCCGGGTCCGATGACCCCCATTTCGCGCAGCTTGCGTGCCCCGGCCAACGAGCACCCCGACGCCGGTTCGCAGCCGATGCCCACGCCATCGATGAGCGCCTTCGCGTCCATAATTTCCTGGTCCGTCACAAATTCGACGACGCCGTTCGTCCACTTCAGCGAGCGGACCGCCTTGGGGTAGTTTACCGGGTTGCCAATTTTGATCGCCGTGGCAACGGTGGCGGCCTTCATCGGCTCTAGTTGGTCGAAGCCCCGTTGATACGCCTCATAGAGCGGGCTGGCCCCCTCGGCCTGTATCACACCGATGCGCGGTAACTTGTCGATGAGGCCGAGCTGATACATCTCGTGCAGGCCCTTGCCAAACGCCGACGTGTTCCCCAAATTACCACCAGGCACAAGAATCCAGTCTGGCACGTTCCATTTGAGTTGCTGCACAGCTTCGAACATGATGGACTTCTGCCCCTCCAACCGGAAGGGGTTTACCGAGTTCAGCACGTAAATGCCGAGTTGCTCCGCAACTTCGCGCACGAGTTCCAGGTTGCGGTCGAAGTCCGCGTTGATGCGGATGCCCGTCGCGCCGTAGGCGATGGCCTGGGCGAGTTTGCCCGTGGCGATATTTGTATTCTGGAAGAAGACGATGCCGTCGAGGCCGCACTGCGCCGCATACGAAGCCAGCGACGCCGACGTATTGCCTGTCGACGCACATGCGACGCGCTGCATCCCCAGCACGCGCGCCTGCGTGAGGCCGCCCGTCATGCCCCGGTCCTTGAAGGAGCCGGTAGGGTTTTCACCCTCGTGCTTGAGGTAAAGCGCATCGATACCGGCGTATTCCCCGAGGCGTGGGTAGCGGTAGAGGTTCGTGTTGCCCTCCGGGCGGCTGACGATAAGGTCGTTTGCCACATCCGGGTAGATCATCTCTTTGTAACGCCACACGCCGCTGTTATAGGGTGCATCCAGCGAGCCAAGGCGGCTGTCGAACAGCGCACGGGTGATGGTCGTCGTGTCGAACTCGTGAAGGACATCCAGCAAGCCGCCACACGCATCGCAGGTGTAGCGCACCTCGTTGATTGGGTATTGCCGTTCACAATCCATGCACTGTAATATGCTCGACATTAAGACCTCCTGAGCGCGAATATCTTCGTTAGGATAGCATCGATTATGCCATTTGCCACTGCCGAAGCCTACGCCCCGGCCACGCTCGCGAACCTGGGCGTCGGGTTCGATGTGTTGGGCCTTGCCCTGCACGAACCCGGCGACACCGTTATCGCCGAGCGCCGCGACGAACCCGGCGCGGAAATCATCGCGATTGAGGGCGACGGTGGGCGCTTACCCCGCGAAGCAGACCGCAACACGGCCTGTGTCGCGGCCAACAGTGTGCTGAGGGCAATCGGTGCGCAACAGGGCGTTGCGCTCACACTTCACAAGAACCTTCCCCTCAGCAGTGGTATGGGTAGCAGCGCCGCGAGTTCGGTAGCGGCGGCGGTCGCCGTGAACGCGCTCTTCGGCAGCCCGCTCGATGATGTCGCCCTTTTCGCCGCGACGCTCGACGGCGAGGCGGTCGCAAGCGGGTATCACCCAGATAACGTTGGGCCGAGCCTGTTTGGCGGCATTACGATGTTTACGAGCGCCCACGCCGACGCGATGACGCGCCTGCCCGTGCCAGGGCACTTGCACATTGCCCTCGTCACGCCTCAAGTAGAAGTCCATACGGCAGACGCGCGCGCTGTGCTGCCGGAAGTCGTGCCGCTGAAAACCGTCGTCAAGCAAACCGCATCCATCGCCGCGCTCGTCGATGCCCTCCATCGAGGGGATGTGCGCATGGTGGGCCGCGTCATGGAGTGCGATTTCATCATCGAGCCAGCCCGCGCACATCTGATGCCCTATCTCGAAGAAGTGCGGGCTGCCGCAAAGGCCGCCGGCGCCCACGGTACCACCATCGGCGGGGCCGGGCCGACGCTCTTCTCGGTGTGCGCAAGCGCCGAAATTGCGCGTGATGTCGCGGCAGCGATGGCGGCAATTTATCATACAAATGGTATCGACTGTGTGGCGCGCCACGACCAGGTGAGCCGCGAAGGCGCGCGCGTTTTGCGCTGTTTGTGAAATTGTTGACAAAGACCCCTGCCTTCTTTATACTCATGTGCGCGTAATAGTGGCGTTAAACGCATCTACATGAGCACCACATGAATATCGAAGACTGTGTTTAGCGTTTTTTGGTAGGGGTGTTTGAGCGCGTTCGTCGTAGACAGTATAATCAACCTATGCACTGGGATGCGTCCTACGAAATTGTGCTCCGTTTGATCGACCAATATCCCGATGTGGTGGTCGAACAGGTGGGCCTAAAACAGTTACACCAAATGATTGTTACACTTCCCGGTTTTGACGATGACCCCACACTTGCCCACGATGGCATCCTGCGGGAAATTCTACGGGAATGGTATGAGGAGGTCAGTGATTAGTATGGACCTGCAAGAGTTGCAGAGCACGGAGTTCCCGGTACCGGATGACCTGCAATCCAACGTTGCCATCACCAGCCTGAGCAAAATCTACAACTGGAGCCGCCGCAATTCCATGTGGCCGATGTTGTTCGGCCTGGCTTGCTGCGCTATCGAGATGATTGCAACGGCGTCGTCGCGCTTCGACCTGTCGCGCTTCGGCATGGAGGTGATGCGCGCCAGCCCGCGCCAGGCCGACCTGATGATTGTCAGCGGTACGGTAACCAAAAAGATGGTGGTGCCGATCGTGCGCCTCTATAACCAGATGCCCGAGCCGAAGTACGTCCTCGCCATGGGGGCGTGCGCCAGCGGTGGTGGCCCCTTCAAAGAGGGCTACAACGTCGTCAGCGGCATCGACAAGTACGTGCCGGTGGATGTGTACGTGCCCGGTTGCCCGCCAACCCCGCAGGCACTGCTGAACGGTCTTATCGCGCTGCAAAAGAAGATCGACGGCCAGAGCCTCGCCAACGGCGACGATGTGCCGTGGTACGGTGCTGGCCCCAGCGAGCCGACCCCCGTGCCTATCCTCGGGCCAGACATCATCGACCCGCGCCAGATGGACACCATCCGCAAACAGGCCGAACTCGCCGCGCAGGGGTTGCCCAGCGGGGTACGTGACCTGCCTGCGGTCGTCACCCAGCTTGCCGAGAAGGAAGAGGCCGCCCCGGCAAAGGCCGCTGCCCAGGTCGTGGCACCCGCTGCCGAGGAAGCAGTGGACCCGGCCAAGGCCGAACGCCTCGCCAAGCGTGAGGCCGCGCTGGCTCGTAAGCGTGCGCGCCAAGAAGCCGCCGCGAAAGACGAATCGTAAGGATTTTTGATGACAGATCAACCTGTTAGCTCCGAAAATTTGCGTGAACTCGACATCGAGTCCACGATTGATGAACTGAAGCGCCTATACCCAGACGCCATCGCCAACGATGAGCGCGAAGGGCACACCGGCATCTACGTCGATAAGAACAAGCTGGTCGATTTTGCGACTGCGCTGCGCGATCAGTTCGGCTTCGACTACCTCTCCAGCGCTACCCCGGTGGACTACCACGGCATCGAAGACGCGATGGAGATGGTGTACCATGCCTACCGCACCACGGGCGGCACGGCGCTCAACTTCAAGGCGAAGACCGACCGCGACGACGCGGTGATTCCGTCGCTCATCGATGTGTGGCCGGGTGCCGACTTCCAGGAACGCGAAGCCTACGACCTGTACGGCATTCAGTTCCCAGGGCACCCGAACCTGAAGCGTATCCTCCTGTGGGAAGGCTTCGAAGGCTACCCGATGCGCAAGGACTGGCACGAGGCCTACTACGAAGAGGACACCAAGCCCTTCGAAAGCCGCTGGCCGGGTGGGTACGTCCATCGTGCCGAGGAAAAGAGCGCCTACGGTAAAAATGTGCGCTACCCCGATGACTTCGACCTCAGCAAGCTCAACGATGTAAGCGAGAGCGAACTCTACGCCGGGATGGGCCTTGGGGTGGATGTCGAAGAAATCACGGACGGTTCCGCGATAAAGACCGACAAGCTGATGGTGAACATCGGCCCGCACCACCCTAGCACGCACGGTGTGTTCCGCATGGTCGTCACGCTCGACGGCGAAACCATCGACACGCTGGAGCCGGTGATGGGTTACCTGCACCGCAACCACGAGAAAATCGGCGAGCGCAATACCTACCTCCACAACATGCCGTTCACCGACCGCCTCGATTACATCAGTAGCATGGGCAATAACCTCGGCTATGCAATGGCGGTGGAGCACCTGCTGAGCATGGGCAAGCGCTACAACCCGCCGACCTACCGCGCGGAAGTCATCCGCGTGCTGATGACGGAACTCACGCGTATCGTGAACCACTTCTGGTCCATCGGCTTTTTGCTGAACGACCTTGGCGCGTTCTTCACGCCGGCGCTGTACGCCATCGCCGAGCGCGAGAAGATTCTGGACTTCTTCGAGGCAACGGCTGGCGCGCGCATGATGTGCAACTACATGCGCTTCGGCGGCGTGGCCTACGACCTGCCGGAACGCCTGAACAGCGTCGCGAACCTCGTCAACGACCAGGTGCGCGACTTCAACACGATGGACTACCTAACGGAACTCATCAACGAGCGCCTGCCGCGTGCCATCGACGAACTCGACGACTACCTCAGCGACAGCGAAATCGTGCGCTCGCGCTCCATCGGCGTGGGCTACCTCTCGCCAGAGGATGCCATCGCCTACAGCGCGGCAGGTCCGTTGCTGCGTGCGAGCGGTGTGCCGTACGACGTGCGCAAGGCCGAACCGTACAGCATCTACTCAGACCTCGACTTCGATGTGTGCGTGCGCTATGGCGGCGACATCTACGACCGTTACCTCATCCGCCTCGATGAAATGCGCGAGAGTGTGCGTATCCTCAAGCAGGTGTTGCCGCGCCTCGAAAAGACGACAGGCGAGGATTTCTTCGCGGGGGCCAAGCAGCACACGCCGCGCATCCCAATCGGTGAATCGTACGCCCGCGTCGAAAACCCCAAGGGCGAACTCGGCTACTACGTGGTGTCCGCAGGGGATGCCAAGGGTACGCAGAACCCGTGGCGGTATCATGTGCGCGCCCCATCCTTCATCAACCTCACCCCGCTCGGCATTATGTGCCGTGGGCAGAAGGTTGCCGACGTGGTCGCCATCCTCGGCAGCATCGACATCGTGCTCGGCGAAACCGACCGTTAGGAGACGACATCATGAATGGACTTGGTACTGGAATTCTAAAGGGCCTGGGTGTTACCCTCCGGCACTTCGTAAGTACATACGTAGACGACATCCGCTACGCAGGCAAGCGGTACTATAATCAGGAAGCCTTCCAGGAGCGCCAGGGCCTCGATGCCAAGGGTGCTTACGTGGTGCAATACCCCGAGGAAAAAATCGCCGTGCCGGAGCGCTTCCGCTTTGTGCCCTTCCTCGTCGTCAACGACTACGACGCCGAAGAAGACCCCGGCAAAGACTGGTGCACGAGTTGTGGCATTTGTGCGAAGGTGTGCCCGCCACAGTGCATCTGGATTGTGCGCGGCGAAGACCCGAACACGGGCCGCCCTGTGCCGGAGCCGGAAGCCTTCTTCATCGACATCGACATTTGCATGAACTGCGGCTACTGCGCCGAGTTCTGCCCGTTCGATGCGATTAAGATGGACCACGACTACGAACTCGCCAGCTACGACCGCACCGGCGCGCACATCTACGACAAGGCGAAGCTCAGCAAGGAGTTCCGCTACTGGCGTACGATCGCACCGACGCGCGCTGTCGAGGAAGCCGAAGCCCGTGGCGGCTGGGAGCACACCGACGTCATCAAGGCGCGCAAGAAGGCCGAGAAGGCTGCCGCCAAGGCCGCTGCCGACGCCAAGAAGAAGGCCGCCGAGAGCGGCGACGGCGAAAAAGCCCCTGCACTTAGCGCCGAAGAGCGTAAGGCCAAGCGCGAAGCCGCACTCGCACGCAAGCGTGCCAAGGACGAGGGCAACGAGTAAGTCGCTCGCCCACACGAACAAGCTATCACAGCCCGGCAGCGGTTCGCTGTCGGGCTTTTTTGTTTGGTTTGGCCGTGCGGAAATATGCTGATGTGCGTTATACTTATTGCAACTGAAGAACGATTATGATAAACAAAATGGAGAACCCACGATGAGCGACATCCATAAACAGGTGATGGCAGCCCTCAGTAAGGTCATCGAGCCGGAACTTCACCGCGACAACGAATCCCTTGAAAAGGTACGCGATTTGACCGTCAATGGCGACACAGCGCGCTTCACCATCGTGCTGACGACCCCCGCCTGCCCGCTCAAAAACGTCTTTGTGGAGCGCTGCAACGAGGCCCTCATCGGCAAGGTGCCGGGCATTGCCAACGTGGAGATTAATTGGGATGCGCAAGTGCCCACCGATAGCCGCATCCACGGGCGGCTCGACGTGCCCGCCAACAGCCTTATCGCTGTGGCCAGTGGTAAGGGTGGCGTCGGCAAGAGCACCGTCTCCACGAACATTGCCGTGGCCCTCGCCGAGAGCGGCGCGCGCGTCGGCCTCATCGATGCCGACATCCTCAACCCGAACATCCCGCAGATGTTTGGCCTCACGGTGGGGCGTCCGCGGGTGATCGACGAGAAAATGCAACCGCTGGAAGCCTACGGCGTCAAACTCATGAGCACCGGCTTTCTCTCCTCGCCAGATAAGCCGATGATCCTCCGGGGGCCGATGCTCCACGGCGCGATTCGCCAGTTCTTCACCGATGTGAACTGGGGTAGCCTGGACTATATGGTCGTCGACTTGCCGCCGGGCACGGGTGATGCGCCGCTTTCGCTCGCGCAGTCCTTCCCGCTGACGGGCGCGGTCATCGTCACGCAACCGCAAGAGGTCGCGGTGGCCGACGCGCTCCGTAGTGTGAAGATGTTCGAGACCCTGAATGTGTCGGTGCTCGGCATCGTCGAGAACATGACCGGCGAGTTCTTCGGTGAGGGCGGTGGCGAGAAACTCGCCGAGAAGCTCGATGTGCCGTTCCTCGGGCGCGTGCCGATGCAGGCCGCCGTGCGCGAAGGTGGTGACTATGGCCGACCGGTTGTCGTCCATGAACCCGACAGCCCGGCAGGCATGGCACTCACGACGGCTGCACAGGCCGTGGCCGCCCGCGCAAGTGTGATGATGCTACAGCAGGATAACGTCATCCCCATCAACATCATCGGCTAACGTGCGTCAGTCGTCCAACCCCATCACGCGGATGTCATCGCTGTCGCTGGTGGGGTTGTAGCGGCCAATCAATAGCCAGAACAACACATTCGCCACCAGGGCGATAACGAACGCGAAAAACAATTCGCGCAGGGCACCGCGCCACCACACATAAATTGCAAGCAGTGGGGCCATAAACACGACAAAGTTGCGCACGGCTTTACGCCGTTGCACATCGGCGCGCTGCCATATGAGGAACAGCAGCAGCAGCGTAATTGTCAGTAAGGTCAGGGTTTCACGGTTCATCGTAAAGGAAATTTGTACCGTTTATCTACGAATTTGCAACGACGAGTGTTATTATAGGGGCGGTGTGTGCTCCTATTGCACTCCCTAAGCAATTGCTCATTCGTTTTACGTCACGGCCACAGTTCGTGTACACTGTTGTTGAGGAAAGGAGAGCGGCGCACGTACCACGCGCCCCACTAGCGTATGATCGATGTAGATGTTACCGGCATGGACGGCGGTGTGACCCTCGTTGAGGTCAGTGGCCGTATAGATAGTATGAACGCCAACCAACTGGGCGATGCCCTTACCGAAACGATTAATAGCGGGAACTTCCAACTTGTGCTGGACCTCTCCAGCGTCGATTACATGAGCAGCGCCGGGCTGCGCGAAATCGTCGCTGCACTCAAGAAGGTCAAGCGTAACGCCGGCGACCTGCGCATCGCGCAGCCGTCTGTGCGTGTTCTCGAGGTGCTGGAGATGGCCGGCCTGGATACCATCTTGCAGATTTTCTCCTCGAAAATGGAAGCCGTTGGCAGCTACTAGCTGAGACCGATGGTTTCTGAGGTGCGGTTAACCATCCCCGGTGTCGTCGAGCGCGTCCCCTACGCGTGCAGTTGGGTCGTCGAAGTGGCAGAAAAGGTCGGGCTGTCCATGCGGGACGTCAACCACTGCGAACTCGCGGTGGACGAGGCCTGCACGAACATCATCGAGCACGGCTATGGCCTCAACGGTGCCGATAAACGCATCGACATTGTTTGCCGCGATGACAAAGATCGCTTCACGATTACCATCATCGATGAGGCCCCACAGTACAACCCGCTGTTAACCCCAGAACCAGACCCGCTCATGGCTTTGGAGGAGCGCCCCGACGAAGGCGGCGGCTGGGGGGTGTACTTCATCAAGCGCCTGATGGACACCGTCGATTATCGGTATGCCTCGCAGCGCAATCACCTGATTATGTCCAAGCGAATTACCCAAGACGAGTAGCGACCCGCGCGCGACCGGCTCCGTTTAGCCGGTCGCGTCGCGCCACGCGTCGATGTCGTTGAGGTCCGTCGAGGCCATATCGGGCGGCAGGTAGTTGCCCTCGCACTCCTGCGCGCTGAAGGGTAAATCTAACCGTGGCTCTGGCAAAGCGGCCTCTGGCACAAAGTAGTTCCACGTCGCCCGGCTGATGCCCTCCACGAGTGGCCACAAACGCTCGAAGTCCTGGAACTCTGTTTCTTCCCACAAAAAGACCGAAATCACATAGTCGCGCCCATTCGGCGCAAACACGACGCCGACATCACCGACCGTGTCGAAGATCCAACCGTTTTTGTGCGAAATGCGCACCCACGGCCGGATACC